>CAZDBQ010000080.1:0-9704 GCA_964503765.1 uncultured Planctomycetia bacterium
ACCAGAAGCATCCCGAAAATAAAAGAAACCGGAAGCGAGGAAAAGCCGGCGAGCTTTGCTTGAATGACTTGATAAGAAGTGCTACCGGTGGCGCCGTAAATAAAGCTCAATCCAAAAAGAAAAATCGCCGTCGAGAGGGCACCCAGCACGAGGTATTTTACACCGGCCTCAATGGACGCGCTCTTGTCTCTGAGATACGCCGTCATGATGTAGAGAGAGATAGTGAGTGTTTCAAGGGCGACGAAGAATAGAAGAAAATCATTCGCGGACGCCAAAAATAGCATTCCCACCAAACTAAAGAGGACAAGGAGGGTAAATTCACCGTGCCCTCTTTTTAAGGACCCCTGGTATTCTCTCGCCATGAAGAGCGTGAAAAATCCCGCCAGAAGAAACAGCAATTTAAAAAAGACAGCCACACCGTCCTGTACGAACGTGCCCTTTAGGGCTGACCCAAAATGGTTCCAATGAAGGCAAAGGTGCGCGGCCAGAAGAGCGACGCCTATCATGGCGATGTTGGCCAGCGTTTGACCTCTCTTTTCATGGTTCTTTAGAAAAATATCCAACACCAGGCAGCCGAGCGCCAGGGCGATGAGGCCGATTTCCGTTTTAAAAATAGACCACGTGATGTCGAGCGTCATGGGCTGGGACTCCCAACGATGGAGGCGCTAATCCGTTCGAGGATCGGTTTTGTCCCCGAAGAAATCGTCGGCAGAAGCAGGGAGGGGAAAAAGCCTATCGCCAACAGTATCGTGATGAGGATTAAATAAGGGATTCTTGCCAATCCCCGCGCGTCCTGGAGGTGGGCGCTGTGCCGCGTGTTGAGCGGCCCCTGCATGGAGGCGCGAACCGTTTTTAGCATGTATCCGGCGGTGATCACAAGGCCCGCGACCGCGAAGATCGCTTGCAAGCGATGTTTGTCCCACGCTCCGAGCAAAATCATCATCTCACCCATAAAGTTGCCGAAACCGGGCAGACCCGCGGAAGCCATCGACATCATAATAAAAAGTGTAGCGATCAACGGAATTTTTTTCCCAAAACCTCCCCAGTCTTCCAGCAGCCGCGTATGCGTTTGGTCGTAAATAAATCCTACGAGCGCGAAACCAAGGGCCGCCATGATTCCATGGGCAAACATAAAAAAGACAGTGCCGTTCAAGGCGATGGGCGTGAGGCACGAGAGCCCCAGAAGAATATAACCCATGTGGCTGCAGCTGGAATAGCCGAGAATAAATTTTAAGTCTTTCTGTGTGAAGGCGACAAGCCCGCAGTAGACAATATTGATCACGGCGATCCACGCGACGTAGGGCATCCACAGGGCGGCCCCGTCAGGCATGAGGCCTATTCCCAGGCGGATGATCGCGTAGGCGCCCAATTTTTTTAAAACGCCCGCGTGCAGCATGCTCACCGACGTGGGCGCGGCCGCGTAACCCATTGGCGACCAGGTATGGAACGGCCAGAGTGTTAAAATAACACCAAACCCCACCATGATGAGGGGAAACGCCCAGCGTTGAAACTCTAACGGTAAGGGGTTTGCCGCGACTGCTTTTTCAATCACCGTCAAATCAAAGGTGTTGAGTCCCACTGTAAAATAAAGCGCCAGGAGCGCCAGAAGAGCTAGCACTGCTCCAAGCGTTAGGTAAAGCGTGAGCTTCATCGTGGCGTATTCCTTGTTGCCGGACCCCCAGACGCCGATCAAGGGGAAAACGGGAATGACAGCCATTTCATAAAAAAAGTAAATGAAGAAAATATCGAGAGAGCTTAAAACCCCGAAGCAGCCCGTAATGAGGAAAAGATAAAAGATGAGATATTCCTTCAGCCTTTCTTTGACGGAGCATGAGACCATCACACCCGTAAAGGCCAGGAACGCCGTCATGAGCAGCAGCACCAAGTTAATCCCGTCCACGCCGACGTGATAGGAAATCCCAAGGGACGGGATCCACTCAATTTTGTCGACAAACTGGTAACCCGCCAGGCCCCGGTCGTACTTGATAAACGCGATGAGTATAAAAATGAGGGAAGACGTCACAGAAGCGATGGAGATGCTTTTCAGGGCCTGCGTTTTTTCTTTGGGGATGAAGAATAGAAGACAGGCGCCTATGACGGGCGATAGCAAAAGAAATGAGATAGGTCCGAGGGTCACTGAACCTTCACTAATTAATGGGTACATTGGAAGCCCCAGGTTTGTGTCGTATGCAAGGCGCGACGACGAGGTGTGCTTTTAAGCCCGCCGAGGAGGAGCAACGAAGCAGACGACCAAAGATGGGGCTTCCCCGAAGGGGCTGGCCTATTTTGGACTGTGACTGCGTCACTCGTCGTCGGCATAGTTAACACTATTCCTCCTCCTCTTTCCTTGTCTCGTTCCAAAATTGGCTCAGCCACTGTACCCATTAATTAGTGAAGGTTCAGTAACATCTTAGGCTTTCATCATCATAAAAAATAGAATTCCGACGACACCGAACCCGAATACCATCGCGTACGTTTGGACATTTCCCGTCTGAGAGAGTCTTAAGAGAGATCCTGTACGCGCGGTGAGCCAGGCGGCGCCATTAACGCCTCTCTGAATCACGACATTCCAATCAATCCAGAATAGAATTTTTGCCAGGCCATTCTGAAAAATTCCGGCGATCCACGTGAAGAGCTCATCCAAATAGTATTTTTTTACGATAAAACTGTGGGCACTTCCAAGGAATTTCACGAGGGGGTCTTCCTTGGAGCGAAGTTTGGAATAAAGCAACGTGCCGATAGTGAGTCCAAAGATTGCGGCAGCACTCGAGGTGAGGGCCACAGTCAGGTTAAGATGTGGCGCATGCGCATGCGGGCCCATTAAAAACGCGGGGATTCCCACAAATCCGGCGATGACCGATAAGACAGCCAGTATGATTAAAGGCAGTTTCATAACAAGGGGTGCGTCATGCGCGTCCTGGTGGCCATGCCCGTGTGGTTCGTTGGCCCCGTGAACGTGTTTTTTAACAGCTCTTTTTTGGCCCAGCACCGCTACCCAGCAAGCCCGGCTCATGTAAAACGCCGTCAAGGCAGCTGTGAAGAGGGCGACGACATAAAGGATTCGGTTGTGATCGTAGGCGAGTGTGAGAATTTCATCCTTACTAAAGAAACCCGAAAGCGGGTAAATACCGCAGAGCGCCAGCGTTCCGATAAGGAATGTCACCGCCGTGACCGGCATCTGCCGCAGCAGGCCGCCCATTTCCCAAATGTCCTGCGTGTGGAGTCCGTGGATCATGGCACCCGCACCGAGGAAAAGGAGCGCTTTAAAAAACGCGTGTGTTGTGAGGTGGTACATCGCCACGTCCGAACTGCCTAAGCCCAGAGCCATGACCATGTACCCGAGCTGGCTGATGGTGGAGTACGCGAGTATTTTTTTAATGTCATTTTGAACCAGCGCGAGAACGGCCGCAAGCGTAGCGGTTATCGCACCAATGACGGCGATCGCGTGCAGCGCCTCAGGGATGCCGCTGACTAAAAAGAACGTCCGGCTTAAGAGATAAACACCCGCCGCGACCATCGTAGCGGCGTGAATCAAAGCGCTGACCGGGGTCGGGCCTTCCATGGCGTCCGGCAGCCAGATATAAAGAGGGAACTGGGCGGATTTTCCCACGACCCCGCAAAAAACGAGAAGCGAGGCGATTAAGAGCATTTCTTTCGACAAGAGGCCGTTGGCTAACGCCTCAGGAACAAAGGAGGAGAGCTGTGAGAAAAGAAAAGTTCTTTCCGCTCCTCCGATACCGGAGAGCATCCAAACGTAGAAAATTCCCAGCACCAATCCAAAATCCGCGACGCGATTCACGATAAACGCTTTGTTTCCCGCGTCCGCCGCCGCTGGCTTCTCGAACCAGAAACCGATTAAAAGGTAGGAGCTCACCGCGACGAGTTCCCAGAAGACAAAAAGCATGAGGAAATTATTGGCGATCACAATGCCGATCATCGAAAAGGCAAATAGCGACAGCGACGCGAAATAGCGGGGATAGCTCGAATCGCCGTGCATGTAGCCTATCGAGTAAAGAAAAATACAGCTGGAAACTCCCGTCACGACAAGAAGCATGAGAAGTGAAAGCGGGTCGAGGAGATACCCAAAGTCCACGCTTAACCCCGCGATGCGTATCCAGGAGACGCTGGCTTCAACGGGCAGAAAGTGGTTTTGGGTATGGAATACAAAAAGAAAGACGCTAAAGACGAGAGAAATTAAAATACCGGCAAGCGAAAGGCCGCTGGCGAGTTTCGGGCGCTTCATCGCGAAGAGACAGATCGCGGCGGTCGCGACAAACGGCGAAAAGAGGATGATCCAGGGAGCGGGCGGCATATTTTCGAGAATTTGCTCTACCATTTGAGCGTCTTAAGCTCCTCGGTACTAATAGAGTCTTTTTTTCTAAAAAGTAGCATCACAATCGCCAATCCTACGGTGACTTCTGCCGCCGCCACGATCATGGTAAAAAACACCACCACCTGCCCGGAAAGCTCTCCCAGAAAGGAGGAGAAAGCCACAAAGGAAAGATTCGCCGCGTTCAGAATAAGCTCAATGGAAAGAAGAATCATGAGGACGTTCTTACGCGTGAGCATTCCCACAAGCCCTATCGAGAAAAGAAGCGCTGAGACAACGAGATAATGCTGGATGCCGATGGTCATTTCGAATCCTTTTTTGCCAGCACGACCACACTGACGACAGCCGCTAGAAGCAGGAATGAGGTCAGCTCAAAAGGCAGAACGTAATTGTTAAAAAGCAGTGTGCCGATAGCCTCAGTTGTGCCATGAAGAGCGGGTACTTTAGGAAGTTCGACAGTACGGATCACTCGAAATGTCTGAATAAAGATGACAATGCCCAAAACAATGGCGAGAATCGGCGAAAGTTTAAGCCCCTGCCATTCCGAGGATAGTTTCTTAAAGTCAATTAGCATCACGACAAACAAGAAGAGGACTAGGATGGCACCGGCATAAACAAGGACCAAAATAGTCGCGACCAAAAAGGCCTTGAGCAGCACAAAAAGTCCGGCCGTCATGCACATTGTGGCGACCAGCCACAGGACACTGTAAACAGCAGACCGGGAACTGATCACACCGATAGCGGAGACCACCACACCCAAGGAAATAAGATAGAAAAGTATCGTTTGCAGCATAGAATTTGACTTATTTTAGTGAGCCCCCTAGGACTTGTCAATCCTTATCCCCGCGGGGCACTTTCCGGGGCCGCTACAAATGTTAATTTTTGATAAGGATTGATTAAATTGAAGTTTTAGGTTATACTTTCGACTTCTATGCCATCCACAAGCACTCTCTTATTTATACTCTTAGTGTTATTTGTCTTCTCAGCCATTTTCTCCGCGGCTGAGGCAGCGCTTATTTCCATCAACAAAATTCGTTTGCGCCATTTGATGGAGAAAAAAAAGCGCGGGGCCTTTCGGGTCTATGGCCTCATCTCTCGTATGGACAAGCTCATTGCTACACTTTTGGTGGGCAACAACGTAGTTAATACAGGCATCGCCGCGATAGGGACGATCCTTTTGACCAACCTGTGGGGGGAAGATTCGGCAGGTCTTTTTTGGTCGACGATTTTAATCAGTGTTGTTCTGATCATTTTTGGAGATCTTATCCCTAAAACCGTCGCCACAAGCCAGCCGGAAGGGGTTTCATTTTTTTTCCGGCACCTTGTCTCTGTTTGTCTTTTCATTTTCAGTCCCGTTACCCGATTGTTGACGACCATCAGTAACGGGTTCATCAAACTTCTCGGAGGTAATCCTCATCATCGCTCGCCGCTCGCGACCGAAGAAGAAATCAAGATGATGATCACGATCGGTAAGGAAGAAGGTTTTTACGGAGACAATGAGAGAAAGATGTTGGAGCGCATCTTTCATTTTGATGAAATAGAAGTCCGGGATGTCATGACGCCCCTGGACCAGATGACGTCCGTGCCCGTGGACATTGACGTGGAGGAGCTTGAAAGGGTGCTTTTGGAGGAGGGGCATAACCGAATTCCTGTTTATAAAGACACACCGGCCAATATTGTGGGTATTCTTTACGTTAGAGATCTCCTTTATTTGTTCAAAAATAGCTCTCTTATTCACTTAGATGATTTATTAAGCGCCGCGTACTTTGTGCCGCCTCATCAAAAAGTAGCCGAGCTTCTAAAAGAATTTCAGAGACGAAAAACTCAGATCGCGATTGTAAAAGATGACACGACAGGGAAAGCGACCGGTCTTGTGACCCTGGAAGATCTCATTGAAGAAATCGTGGGAGAGATCGAAGAGACAAAGCGAGTCCTTTAAGGGCGAAGAACCCCCCTGTTCCTTTTTCCTCCTTTTTACGGTACAATTTACTTTCATGATTTTAACATTTAAGAATAAACGACCAAAAATCCACCCTTCGGCATTTATTGCCCCTGGATCTCACATCATAGGTGATGTCACGCTTGCCAAGGGGACTAGTGTTTGGTTTACCGCAGTTTTAAGAGGAGATTTGGCCGCGATCCGGGTGGGGCAGGATACCAATATTCAGGAAGGCTGTGTCTTGCACGTGGATCATGGCAAGCCTTGTGTATTAAAGAAGGGCATTATCATGGGCCATCAGGCGACGGCTCATGCCTGTGTGGTTGAAGACGGCGTTTTGATAGGAATCGGCGCCAGGATTTTAAGCGGGGCTCATGTTGGGGCTTTCAGTTTGATCGGCGCGGGAGCGGTGGTTTTAGAGAATTCGAAAATTCCCGAGCGTTCCCTAGTTTTGGGAGTGCCGGGGAAAGTAATCAGAAAGCTCACACCAAAGGAAGCTGCCTACCAAATATCCTGGGCCCGGCATTATCGCGATCTTGCCGCTGAATATAAAAAATATTTAGGATGACACATCTTTTAATTATTCGCCACGCGGAATCAGCTTTGAATGAGCAAAACCGCATCCAAGGGCATCGCGATTCCGGCCTGACTTTTAAGGGACTTTATCAGGCGCAACGCCTGGCGATGAAAATCAGGAAAATGAAGATTGATAAGATCTACTCCAGTGATTTGGGACGGGCCTACGCGACCACTCTTGAAATTGTGCGCCACACAAAGCTTCCGATTGTCCGGGATCCTCTCTTGAGGGAAATACATCTGGGGGACTGGGAAGGGATGACGCCGGAGGAAGTAGATAAGCTGTACGACAAGGGTTACCAGAAGTGGCTTAAGAAGCCCTCAGCTACTAAAATTCCCAATAGTGAAGGGCTTGGCCGTTTTAGAAAACGTGTCACAAGCCGGGTCAAGACGATTGTTCACGCCAATCGCGGGAAGACAGTTCTTATCGTAACGCACGGGGGAGTGATTACCGCGCTCTTGTCTGACTGGCTGAAGGCGGATTTTGATCACCTGCTTTTAAATCTTCAAATTGACAACACAAGTATCACGATCGTGGATGAAACGGATAAACGCGTGAGACTTAAAACCATCAACAACACTTCTCATATACCGGACAAGAAAAAATGACACAAACCACACCTTTAATTAAAATTTTAGATCTTACGCCAGACGAGCTACGGAAGAAATTCAAGGAAATCGGGTTAGAAGCCTATCGTGCCGACCAGGTGCTTGACTGGGTCTACGAAAAGGGAGTGTACGATTTTGACCGCATGACCAATCTCTCGGTTACCCTCAAGGAGCAACTGAAAACTGTTTTTTCAATTTCAGTGCCGGAGATCGCCGGAAAAGAGTGCTCTCATGATGATAAAAGCACAAAACTCCTTTTAAAATTATCGAACAATGACCTCGTGGAAGTGGTTTACATGCCGACTGAGTTTCGTCAGACCGCCTGCATTTCCTCTCAGGTAGGCTGCAAATTTCACTGCGCCTTCTGCGCGAGCGGCGCGAATGGTTTCTTCCGCAACCTCACGATGGGAGAAATGATGGCGCAGGTTTTAATGGCGAGGGATTTATCGCCCGACAAAAAATTAACGAATATTGTTTTCATGGGAATTGGCGAGCCGTTTGACAACTATAAAGAGCTGTTAAGGACCGTGCGGACGCTCAATTCCAAGAACGCGTTTGCCCTTGGCGCCAGGAAGATCACCATTTCCACTTGCGGGGTGGTCCCGAAGATCGAAGCGTTGGGTGAGGAAGGGCTGCAGGTGGAGCTGTCTGTTTCGCTTCACGGCGCGACCGATACGGTGCGCGGCGCCATCATGCCGGTCAACAACGCCTATCCCGTCAAGAGCTTGATAAACGTCTGCAAAAAATATGTCAAGAAAACGAAACGCGCGATTACCTTTGAATACATTTTGATTAAAGGGGTGAATGCCTCCGGAAAAGAGGCGAAAGATCTGGCGAAACTCTTAAAAGGGATGCTTTGCAAGGTAAACCTCATTCCTTATAATCCCATTGAGGAGTTCGCGCATGAGGCGCCGACCTACGACGAAATCGTGCATTTTCAGCAGATTCTTCAGCAGGCCGGGATTAGGACGACGGTGCGTTTTTCGAAAGGCCGCGATATCCAAGCTGCTTGCGGCCAGCTGCGTTCGGTGAAACTGACGAAAGGGGCGGCGAGTGGAAAGTTTATTCAATAACATCGAGCAACTGATACAAGTCAATCCGCTTTTGGCATTTGTCGCCGTATTTGCCGCGGGAGTTCTTGTGAGCTTTACTCCGTGTGTTTACCCCGTTATTCCGCTGACGCTGGGGTGTATCGGGGCCAGAGCCGTGGGATCCAAGTGGAAGGGATTTTTTCTTTCCCTGGTCTACGTGCTGGGGATGGCGACTACCTACGCGATTTTAGGCGCTATCGCGTCTCTTTCCGGAAAACTCTTTGGACAGATAGGCTCAAGCCCCGTGTCCTACTTTGTCGTGGGGAATATCTGCCTTATTTTGGGTCTTTCGATGCTCGGTGTTCTTCAAATCCCCCAGCTTAATTTCGCCGGAGCCGGTTCCGTACAGAAAAAGGGCGGCACCCTCGGTGTTTTTGTAGTGGGGCTTATCTCGGGGCTCATTGTAGGCCCTTGCACCGCTCCGGTATTGGCCACGATTCTCCTCTATGTCAGCACCCAGAAAAATTTGGTCTATGGATTTTCGCTACTTTTTGTTTTTGGCTACGGCGTAGGATTTCTTTTGATTCTTTTAGGGACATTCACGGGGTTGCTTGCGTCAATGCCAAAATCCGGCGAATGGCTTGAGCGCGTGAAGAAAATTTTTGGCTGGGTGTTGGTCCTGGTCGCGGAATATTACTTTATAAAAATGGGAGGATTGTTGGTATGAAGTTTATCATGAAGGTTTGTCCGGCCTTGTTACTCGGGTTGCTCATAGCCGGTTCCGGCTGCTCGGCAGGGGACTCAAAGCCTTTTGCTTCTAGCCAGGAGAAGCGTGGGGACGTTGTCCTTTTTACGTTGAAGAATTTGGAGGATCAAGATGTCAGCCTGGGTGCCTTATTAAGCCAAAATAAGGCGGTCCTGATTAATTTCTGGGCTACGTGGTGCCCGCCGTGCCGCGAGGAAATTCCTGACCTTGTAAAGTTCCAGGAAAAATACGGCAAGAGTGGTTTTACGGTCTTAGGGGTGGATGTGGGTGAGTCCAAGACGAAAGTCTCAAAATTCGCGGAGAAATTCGGCATGAATTATCCTATTGTTCTGGACAGCCAAATGGCCGTCGCGGAGCGTTATAAAATCGTTGGCATTCCTACGAGTATCCTTGTGAATTCCGAGGGAAAAGTTCTTGGCGTTTACCATGCTTACACCAAGAAATTAGTCTCGG
>CAZDBQ010000081.1:0-4392 GCA_964503765.1 uncultured Planctomycetia bacterium
TACGACGCGCTTAAAATGAACTTCCGGGAAGTCAAATTTCGCAGGAATCCTAAGTGCCCGGTTTGCGGTGATAATCCGACCATCAAGGAACTGATTGACTATGACGCATTTTGCGGCTTAACCCGCGGAGAGGAATCGAAAGTGGACACGAAAGGCGTGCCGGAGATTGATGTTACTGAGCTCAAAAAAATGATCGACCGTAAGGAGAAATTTACTCTAATAGACGTGCGTGAACCGTCAGAATACGCTATCAATAAAATTCCAGGCTCGAAACTTATTCCTCTTTCAATCGTCGCCGAAAAAGCCAATGAATTGGACAGTGCGGATGAGATTGTGATCCACTGTCATTTCGGCGGGCGCAGCGCCAAGGCGGTGGCGCTCCTTCAAAAAATGGGTTTCAAAAAAATCAAGAATTTAAAAGGCGGCATTGACGCCTGGTCTCAGGAAGTCGACCCCAGCTGTCCGCGTTATTAAACCGGCATACCCGCTAACCCGTTAACTTGCAACAATGTTAACCAACACAGAAGAAATCCAACAGAATTTCCAAAGAATTGAGGCGGCGCTAAAGGATACACGGCGCCTTGTCGTCTTGACTCATGACAATCCCGACCCCGACTCTGTCTCGAGCGCTATCACTCTCGCCTACATTGTAAAAAATAAATTTAAGATACCCACCGCTGTCAAATACGGCGGTATTGTTGGCCGCGCGGAGAACCGCGCGATGATTCGGGTATTGGGCTTGCGTGTCTCACTGCTTACCGATGCTGACTTTAAGCCCGGCACGGATTTCGCGCTTGTCGATATGCAGCCCAAAACCGGAAATAGCTCGTTCCCCAAGAATAGAAAACCCCTGATCGTGATTGATCATCATCCTCTAAGGAAGACCACGAAGGCTGACTTCATTGACGTTCGAACTGATTACGGAGCGACCGCGACGATTTTGACGGAGTACCTTCTTGAGAGCGGCCTTGAAATCCCCACTCAAATCGCGACCGCGCTCTCTTACGGGATCAGTTCCGAGACGCAGGACCTGGGGCGTGAGGCGAGGGAGAAAGATATCCAGGCCTACCTAGCCCTCTTTCCGACAAGCAACAAGAAGCTCCTCGCCCAGATCGAGCATCCTAAGCTTTCGCGCGACTTCTTCATTGTTTTGAATCGAGCGCTTCATCACACCTTTGTTTACAAGAATGCCGTGGCAACGACGTTAGGCGAAATAGAAAACCCCGATTTTGTGGCTTTCATCGCGGACTTCATGTTGAGGATGGAACGCATCAACTGGGCCATTTGTCTCGGGCGTTATAAGGATAAAATCATCGTCTCGATCCGCACGACCAACACCAAAGGACAGGCCGGGAGCTTCCTAAGGCGGCTTATCGGAAAGAAAGGCACCGCCGGGGGGCACGGGATGATCGCCGGGGGGCAGGTAAATTGCTCGACGATGGAACATGACCACTGCACGAAAGTCGAAGAAGAGCTCATCCAGGATTTCCTAAAAAAATTGGGCTACAAAGAAGTTGGCAGTATGACGCCGCTTCTGACCACGGAACCAATCAGCGCCTAAGACTAGCGTAGTGAAGTTAATGAACTTGTGTTATTTCTTTCTTTTGTATTATAATCACCGCAATGTCATTCTTTCATTTTATCCATAAGAACGCGCAAGGGAAAAAATTATGACCGATTTTCTTGAAAGCAAAAGTTTTGTTTTGCCTTCAGAGGTCAAAACTGATCTGGCGAGCCATCTAAAAGAGGCCAGAGGAGTCAAAAGCCTTGAGTTCCACATCAAGGGCGACGACCTTGAGGGGGCAAAGGCGTTTGGGGATACCTTGCTGGCCCTCAAGAAGCGGGGCGTTAAGATCTCGCACGAGTTCTCCATCAAGCTTGATTTTCCTCGCACGATTTCACGCGAGAAAACGTTGGCACTTGTCGACAGCATGCCTAAGCCTGTGAATGGTTCTGTTAAAGCGCGCATTCATTTCAGTGATTCCGAGAGCAGCTCTGCACAAACGGAGAAATAAATGAAAATTACCTACAGCTCTTCCAAAAAATCATTAAAACCTGTGGATCTCTTGGGCCTCGGCCGTTTCGAAGGAGAAAAAGACTCAAGATTTGATAAGATTTTGGCGAATAAGAAATTTTCGGGGAAAGCGGGCGAGACCTTTTTTGTTCCGGCTCCTTTGATGAAATCCGCGGGCGCTGTGCTATTAATGGGCCTTGGGAAAAAAGACAAACACACGTTGCAATCGGTGCGCCGCGCCGCGGCGAGGCTTCTTTGTAACAGCAAGAGTTTTCAATACACGACGCTGCGTCTTGATCTTGATACGTTTACGGGAAAATTTTCTGTCGAAGAGACCGCAGGCGCGGCTTTGGAAGGCGCGCGGCTTTCCGATTACCGCTTTGACAAGTACAAGTCAAAACCAAAGTCACCTCGGAAAACAGAAGAGTTTAATTTAGTTTCAAAAGACGAGAAAAAATCTAAAAATATCCAGCGAGCGCTCGTGGAGTCGGAGATTGTTTCTGAAGGTGTTTACTTCACAAGAGATCTCGCCAATGAGCCTCCGAATATCATGACGCCGGTTTACCTGGCGCAAGCCGCTAAGGAGATGGCCAGAAAAAATAATTTAAATTGTAAAGTTTTAGGTTTAGCGGAAATCAAGCGGCTTAAGATGGGTGGTGTGATCGGTGTTTCGCAGGGGTCAATCTATCCTCCGCAGTTTATTATTTTGGAAAATAAAGTCAAAAGCAGTTCCAAACCCATTGTGTTGGTGGGTAAGGGTGTGACGTTTGACACGGGCGGGATTTCCATCAAGCCTTCCAACGACATGGATAAAATGAAATTTGATATGTGCGGCGCGGCGGCGGTGATAGGCGCGATGAAAGTAATCGCTAATCTCAAGCTTCCTGTCAAAGTGGTTGGCATCGCTCCTGTTGTTGAAAACATGCCAGGTTCCAAGGCGCAGAGGCCGGGGGATATCATCAAATGTCTAAACGGAAAAACGGTTGAGGTTTTGAATACCGATGCTGAAGGCCGTCTTATCCTGGCGGACGCGTTGGCCTATGCCGCGAGGTACAAGCCAAAAGCGCTTATTGATATCGCCACACTCACGGGCGCTTGCGCGGCGACGTTTGGGGATGTCGCGACTGGCGTTATGGGAACCGACCCTGAGTTGGTCAACCGCATCAAAGCATCGGGGGAGCATACGGGAGAGCGATGCTGGGAGCTGCCTTTGTGGGATGATTATTTTGAAATGATCAAAGCCTCTTATGCCGACATTCAAAACATCGGTAAGAAATATGCGGGTGCCATCACGGCGGGTATGTTTTTGAAAGAATTCGCTGATCACACTTCCTCATGGGCGCATCTGGACATCGCCGGCACGGCATGGAACGAGGGTGGCCCTAAACCCCTCTCGCCGATAGGCGCTACAGGCGTGGGTGTGCGGCTCTTCGTCGAGCTGATCAAAAGCTACTCGCGTAGATGAAGGCTGTTTTTTTTGAGAAGCACGGCGGCCCCGAAGTTTTAAAGTACGGAAATTTTAGCGATCCTGCCATTGACGCCAATCAAGTCCTTGTCGGAATTAAAGCCTGCGCGTTGAACCATCTGGATATTTGGGTGAGACTAGGATTTCCCGGCGTCACGTTGCCGATGCCCCATATTCCGGGCTCTGATGTTTCAGGAGTTATCCTCGAGACAGGCAAGTCGGTGAAGCATTTAAAGAAGGGCATGCGCGTCGTTGTCTCACCCGGGCAGGTTTCTCACCACGCTTCCGAAGCGCTTGAAGCCCGTGACAGTTTTTCCTCAGAATTCCAAATTCTTGGCCTCCAATCACAGGGAGGCTACGCGGAAAAAGTCGCTGTCCATGAACGCTTTGTTATCCCTGTGTCCGACCGCTATTCATTTGAAGAGTGGGCCTCTTTTCCCTTGGCGTCACTCACCGCGTACCACATGCTCGCGGGGAGGGCGAATCTTAAGGCGGGCGAGACCGTGTTGGTACACGCGGGGGGATCGGGTATCGGCAGCTTCGCGATACAAATAGCCAAGTTTCTTGGCGCTACGGTTTTTACAACGGTGGGGGACACTAAAAAAGTTTCACACGCCAAGAAACTTGGCGCCGATGCGGTGATTTTGTACAAAACCAAAGATTTTTCTGAAGAAATTAAAAAACTAACCAACGGTAGGGGAGTAGACGTCGTATTTGAACACATCGGCCCTGAAACGTGGCAGAAGAGCCTGTCTAGCCTCTGCCGAGGGGGACGCCTAGTAACTTGCGGCGCCACCTCCGGGCCTAAAGTAGAAATTGATATTCGTTATCTGTATTCTAAGCAGCTCAGCATCCTTGGTTCCTACATGGGAAGCCTGTCGGAACTTTACAAGGTCCTTGAACTCGCCGAAAA
>CAZDBQ010000082.1:0-7517 GCA_964503765.1 uncultured Planctomycetia bacterium
TCATTGCGAGCGCAGCGAAGCAATCTCCCCTAAACAGAGATTGCTTCGTCGCCTTTGGCTCCTCGCAATGACAGGCTAACAGAAAAACCCCCTTGAGATTTTACTCCCAAGGGGGCTTTTACTTATTACTTACAACTTATAACTTACGACTATCTTAGAACGTCACCTTGACTGAGCTGACGACTGTGAAGGCTGTGTCGGTAGACAACAGATTTTCAGAATCATCATCGTCGGTCGGATCTAGACCCGGATCAGTGGCGCCATCATAGTAATCGCCAGGAACAAACCAAGCTACCAGGGTGCTAAATGACACGTCTTCCGTGTAGTCATAGGTCACCTGGAGATCCACTTCATAGCCGATTTCCTCATCTCTCTCGATACCGAGAGAGTTACCAAACGAAGCGTCGGGGCCGGTAATATCGACAACGTCGATGGCCTCGTCGTTCCAGAGGTAGGTCCATGATGCTTCGATCAATAAATCCTGCAAAGGCTTTAAAGAGCCCTTGATCTGGATAAACTGCTCGTTCTGCCCAGCAGACTGGTCATAAGCATCGCCAGTGGCGTATAGGAATTCACGGAAATCCGCATAGGCGGTATAGAACTTACCGCGATAGAGCGGGTTCCATGCATTGTATTCGCTAGACGCTCCTCTGAACACATCGTCTTCACCTGAGAAATGGACGTATTCGATGGTCAGTTCAGGCTTCCACTCGTAATCCCAGCGGTAGGTCCCGAACACATCGAACATCCAAGAAGAACGATCCTGCTCAACGTTATCCTGAGCTTTGTTGATTGGTGGGAAGTCATCAAGAGGAGAAGTGTAGTTGCCGAACTGATAAGCCAACTCACCACCCAACGTGATCTGTGAAATCGGATCAAACTGAACGCGCCCACCAATGGTGTGGGTATCGTTACTGCGCGTTTCAAACGTGTCATCATCGTCAGCGTCTGTGGTATCAGCAACTGTCGGGAAGGTACCCTTGTCGTTCTCGCCAACGTAGTAGACTTCAGCCACCGCATTGTACTCCGCGAACTTGTAGTTCACGTTAACAATGTAGAGGTCGATATCGTCCTCAGGATCATGGGCATTTTCATCGATCTTCGAATAAACGAAGTCGAGTGTCCATGGGTTGAAATCGAGTGTAGCCCGGATCGCGTCGAAAGCGGTCTTAGCTGAATACTCGTCAGCCTGTATATTGCTCCTGTCGTCATTGATGTCACCGACATCCCATGCCGTACGATTTGAACCGATGATAAGCCCGCGGCCAAACCAGAGATCCTGACGGCCGAATGTCAGCGTGAGAGGAGAATAGAAAATCTCCTTCATCTGAACATAGGCCAAATCTAGCTCAACGTTGAACTCATTGTCAGCACTGGAGTCTGCGCCGAAGGGCCCAGTGGTGAACCGGTCACTGCCGGCATTCCAGTCGCGCTGATTGATGATGTTGATAACAGTGGAGACGTTGTCCGTAAGATCAGCGGACACCTCAATCTGAGTCACTGTCATGAAGTAATCATCAGCTTCTGACCGATTGTTGTCGTCTGAATCATGAGTCGTTCCCGGTACTCCCGACGTGAAGGGGCTCGGAAACAGCTCTGACTCTGCGTCAACCGGAGACGTACCCGCGTCATTGTTATCACGCAGGTCAAAGTTACTACGATAGAAATGATAAGCGTCTATGGAACCGCTTACTTTTACGTTCTGTGTTTCGGCGAAGGCGGGGACCGAGAAGGTCAACGCTAGCGCTAAAACCAATAACGCTTTAGATAGTTTCATTAGATCTCCTGTAGAATTGCATTTTATTTTCTTAGTTAGGGTACTGCTTTTAGGGTAGCTGGCTTATCAGGCCAGCCGATAACCTTATGTGCCTATTGGGTTATTCACCTCCTTTTGCGGCGTAATGTAGGTTATCTGTTGTAAGTATAATACAACTTGTGGGATAGGCTATCAAACCAGCCCCATCCCTGTCAAGTCTTTTTTACCAATTCTTAACAATGCCAACAGGGCCGTGCCCCGGGAGGAGACAAATTCGTGCCCCCGGGCCGAGTCGAACGGCCGACACCAAGTTTAGGAAACTTGTGCTCTATCCATCTGAGCTACCGGGGCAGTTAGATTTCTCTAGACTGCGAACTGGCCAAGACGCGGAGTTTTTTAAGGGCGGCCGCCTCAATCTGTCGGACACGTTCGCGTGTGATATTGAACTTTTTGGCGGCGTCATTTAAGGTGTAGGTCTCTCCGTCTTTCAAGCCAAAGCGGAGTTCTAAAATTTCGCGTTCACGGGGGCCCATTTTATTGAGAAGTGCGGCGACTCTCTCGCCCCGGAAAATCTCGTTCACGTTGTGTTGCGAGGTATTGGTCTTTGGGTCTTCCATGAGATCCATGATAGACGCCTCCCCGTCTTCCCCTATAGGCTGGTCGAGAGACGTCGTCCCCTGGTCCATCTGCATGAGTTCTTTAATCTTGCCCACGGGCAGCTTCATCGCGCGGGCCAACTCCGCGATCTTGGGTTTCCGGCGCTGACGGTGCATGAGACGCTCCTGCACTTTCCTAAAACGTGAAAGTGTCTCCACCATGTAGACGGGGATACGAACGGTTTTGCCCTGGTCGGCGAGCGCGCGGGTCACATGCTGCTTGATCCACCAAGCCGCGTACGTGGAGAAGCGAAAACCAAGCCTCGGGTTAAACTTGCTCACGGCCTTCATCAAGCCCAGATTCCCCTCTTCAATCAAGTCCAGAAGCGGAACGCCGAAGGTAGAGTATTGCTTGGCGATATTAATCACCAAACGCAAGTTGGACCGGATCATGATACGGCGCGCCTGCGCGTCCCCGCGCTTGACCCGGCGTGAGACTTTTTGCTCCTCTTCAGGCGTCAGAAGAGGAATATCCTTGATATCCTTGATGTAGAGCTTTAGAGCTTCTATGACTTTTTCTCCTTCAAAACCGCTTGCGCGGCGGCCAGCCTGGCAATCGGCACCCTAAAGGGAGAGCAGCTCACGTAATCCAGGCGCGCTCTATGGCAAAATTCAACAGAAGCAGGGTCTCCGCCATGTTCGCCGCAGATACCTATTTTGAGATTGGGCTTCACTGAACGCCCCTTGGTTACGGCCATTTCAATCAATTTACCCACTCCGACCTGATCGAGTGTCACAAAGGGATCTACCTTGAGTAACCCACGCTGGAGATAGTGGGGTAAAAATTTCCCTATGTCGTCTCTAGAAAAGCCAAAGAACATCTGCGTCAGATCATTGGTCCCGAAACTGAAGAACTCCGCTTCCTTGGCGATGTCCTCGGCAATGATCGCCGCCCGCGGGATTTCAATCATCGTTCCCACGAGGTAATCCAATTTCACCTTGTATTTTTTCATGACTTGCTCGGCGACTTGAATGATATCCTGTTTTGTGAACGTCAGCTCCCCCAGAATTCCCACAAGCGGGATCATGACTTCCGGCACCACACGCAGGCCTTCCTTGGCCAGCTCACAAGCCGCCTCAAAAATCGCCTGCGCCTGCATCTTGTAAATTTCAGGATAGGTCACGGCCAAACGGCAGCCGCGGTGACCCAGCATGGGGTTTACCTCATGCAGAGACAGCACTTTCTTGGCTAAATCCTTCATGGAGATCTTGAGATCCTTGGCCACCTTCTTCATCTCCTTCTCACCCTTCGGCAAAAATTCATGAAGGGGTGGGTCCAAGAGACGAATCGTGACAGGCAATCCGGCCATCACTTTGAAGATTCCTTTGAAGTCGCCTTTTTGGAGCGGTTCGAGTTTCTTAAGCGCTTTTATCCGCTCTTCCTCATTTTCCGCGAGGATCATCTCCCGCACGGCTCTCAGGCGATTCTCGCCAAAAAACATATGCTCGGTGCGGCAGAGCCCGATTCCTTCGGCGCCAAAATCAAGGGCGATCTTGGTATCTTCAGGCGTGTCGGCGTTGGTCCGGACTTTGAGCTTGCGAACCTGGTCCGCCCACTGCATGAAATGCTTGAAGTCTTCCCCGAGCTCAGGCTCGGTGAGCTTCGCCTGGCCCAAAATAACTTCTCCCGTACTGCCATTCAGAGTAATGAAATCCCCTTCTTTTACCTTTACTAATTTCCCCGAAGAGTCTTTGACGGTAAAATTTCCTGCTTTTTGATCGATATGGATAGCGCCACAACCTGCTATACAGCATTTACCCATTCCACGGGCCACTACCGCCGCGTGCGAGGTCATGCCTCCGGTAGCCGTCAAAATTCCTTCAGCGGCCGCCATGCCGCCGACGTCTTCCGGCGAAGTTTCCAGTCTCACGAGAATGGTTTTCATTCCCTTTTCCTCGCTCCACTCAATCGCGTCTTCCGCGCTAAAAACCACTTGCCCCACCGCCGCACCCGGTGACGCCGGCAAACCCTTCGCGAGCGCTTTGATTTTTACTTTGGTATCAATCGTGGGGTGTAAAAGCTGTTCCAGCTGTTCAGGCGCCACACGCAAAAGCGCCTCTTCCTTATTGATCAGGCCTTCCTTCACCATGTCGCAGGCGATTTTGACCGCCGCGGCCGCCGACCTTTTCCCATTGCGCGTCTGCAGCAAAAAGAGCTTTCTGTCCTCAATCGTAAATTCAATGTCCTGCATATCCTTGAAATGTTTTTCGAGCCTCTGATAGATGGCCTCGAGTTCCGCGTAGGCGGCAGGCATCTTCTCTTTTAATTGGCTGATAGGATTGGGGGTACGAATACCCGCCACCACGTCCTCGCCTTGGGCATTGATGAGATACTCACCAAAAAACTTTCTTTCGCCGGTGCCCGGGTCACGTGTGAACGCGACACCAGTACCGCTGGTCTCGCCCATATTTCCGAAAACCATGGTCTGGACATTTACGCCCGTTCCTAAATCGTGGGGAATCTTGCTTAAATTTCTATAGGTGATGGCACGTTGGTTATTCCATGATCTAAAAACCGCGTCGCAGGCGAGTTTAAGCTGCGCGATTGGGTCTTCCGGAAACGCCTTCTTCGTCTGCTTTTTCACGTACTCTTTGTACTCTTTCACCAGCTCTTTTAGAGCCTGAGCGTTCAGATCAGTGTCCTGAGTTACCTTAAGCTTTTTTTTCTTGGCGGCGAGAATGTGCTCAAAGCCGTGATGCTCCAGGTCAAGCACGACATTGCCGAACATCTGGATAAAGCGCCGGTAGGCGTCATAGGCAAAACGCTCGTTGCCTGATTTTTGGATAAGTCCCTTAACGGTCTCTTCGCTCAAACCCAAATTCAAAATAGTGTCCATCATGCCCGGGAGCGATACGGCCGCGCCGCTTCGCACGGAAACAAGGAGAGGGTTGTCTTTAGACCCAAACTTCTTCCCCGTCGCCTCTTCCAGTCTTTTCAGGTTTTCCATGATTTCCGCTTCAAGGCCTGAGGGCCACTTCTCCCCCAGCGCGTAAAATTCCTTGCAGGTAACCGTCGATATCGTAAATCCGGGCGGCACAGGGATTCCGAGATTGGTCATCTCGGCCAGGTTCGCGCCTTTCCCTCCCAATAGACTTCTCTGGTCTCTGGTTCCTTCCGCCTTGCCGCTACCAAAAAAATAGACATATTTTTTCATTGAATTAGGTCTTCCCTCTTTTTTTGTTTTATTTTCTGTCATTAACGCCATTGAAGATGCCTTGTTCCTTTCTTAAAAAATTAATGGTTAGTAAACCGTGGGTCTTGAATTTTAGACAAATCCGCAATTTTTTCGGTGTAAAGCTCCTTGATCGTCCGGAGCAGCGCCAGCCTATTCTTTCTGACATTTTGGTCCTCGGTATTCACGAAAACCTTCTCAAAGAACTCACCCAAGATAGCAAAAAAAGCCTTTGCGTACAAGCTTGTTGCGAGAGGATAATCGCAAGAGTGGGTGGCCGCTTCAATCGAACGGTGGTGCTCCTCGTAATGCTGGAAAACCTGCCGCTCGAGGTCCTCGGTAAAGAGCGATGCGTTCACAGTCGCTGGCAGCGGCTCTCGGTTTCCCTTCAGGATATTCACGGTTCTTTCAACGACTTTCCATGCCTCTGAAAAATGACCGTCACTGAAGATGCCCGACAGTGCCTCTACGCGCTGATAAGCGGCGATGATATTGTCAAAGCTGGAGGCCGTCACCGCCTCAACCAAATCCTCCCGGTAACCCCTGTCCGCCAGAAGTGCTTTAAACCGGTCCTTATAAAAAGCTTCAAGCTTCTTTAAGAGCGCCCCTTCCTTATCTTTCTGAACGTAGGCGCCCAGCTCTTTTTTAATTTCAAGAAGTAGATTTGAAAATGAGAAATCCATTTTCTTATCGAGAATGATCTTTAGGGCCGCCGTAGCGCTGCGCCGCAAGCCAAACGGGTCCAGGCTGCTCGTGGGTTCGTGGCCCAACGCGAAACACGCCGTCACCAAATCACACTTGTCGAGAAGAGACAGCACAGCGCCCGCCATCGACTCAGGCAGTCTGTCTTGAGCCGTTCGGGGCAGGTACTGTTCGCCAATGGCCTCCGCCGTTTCGCGGCTCTCTTTATTTTCCAGGGCGTAGTATTTTCCCATAATGCCCTGAAGCTCCGGAAACTCCCCTACCATGTGGCTCAAAAGATCCGCTTTACTTAAAAAACACGCGCGCTCCAAAGCCTGCCGGTCTTTTTCCGCCAAGCCGAGTTCAGGCCCTATCTTGCGCGCCAGGCGCCCGAGCCTCTCGGATTTCTCCAGCATGGACCCAGCGTTTTTCAAAAAGATCAAGCCCTTCAGCTCTTCCCGCTTTTTAGCCAAAGGCGTTTTCACGTCTTCCCTGTAAAAGAAAAGACTGTCCTGCAGTTTGGCATGGAGGATATTCTCGTAATTTTTTGAAATAGCCTTCTTCTCGTTTTCCGTGGTGGGCCCATCGAGTACACCAAGAAATCGCGGCATGATTTGGTTATTTTTATCCAGGAGGCCGAAGATGCGCTGCTTTCTGGCCATGCTGACTGTTAAAACTTCAAGCGGTAGTTTTAAAAATTCTTCATCGAAAGGAGCCGATAGGACATTGGGACTCTCAGCCAGAAAATTGACTTCATTTAACAAAAAGGGGTCCTCGTACAGTTTGCCTTTGAGGGACTTTGCCAATGCCGCGAGCTTTTCCAGCGTCGCTTTTTTTCTCAGAGTCTGATCCAGGATGACCCCCTCTTTCCTTAGCAACGCGAAATATGAGGCAGGGTCCTTCACACGGCAAGCCTTTCTTTTTGCCTTTGAAAAAATAGTGGTCACGTTGGAAACCTTGAGGCCGCCCAGCTTAAACGAAACAGTCTTCGTTCCATAAAGACATAGAAAGCTCCGGATGGGCCTTGGGAACGAGACATCCGAGCCGTCGTCCCACTTGAGGCCCCATTTCATATTTTTGGGAAAAGCCAGAGACTTCACAAGCGCCTTAAAAATTTCAGGCAGCACTTTTTCGGCAGGAGACGCCGACTCTGCTTTTTTAATGAAGATGTAATCCTTCCCCTGGTGCGGCTGAATCACCGTGTCCGCCAAAGAGGCATTGCGGTGTTTGAGAATCATCAAGAATTTTTCT
>CAZDBQ010000083.1:0-7440 GCA_964503765.1 uncultured Planctomycetia bacterium
ATCCAGGTATTCCTTACGCCAATCGTCTTCGGTGGCCTTCTTAACCCCTGAGACAAGCGCCCTGGTTTTATCATCGCCCCTCAGCTCGACTCCCTTTGATTTGAGAAGAGCACACATTCTGGGGAGAAACTTATCCGCCACAGCCTGGTCCACCAGCAGCGTTTCCATGGCGTTGCAAACACCGGGATTTTGCACCTTCGCGTTCAAAACAATCGCTTCCGATTTTTTCAAGTCCGCCCGTTTGTCCACGAAAACATGGCAGATACCTTTGTAATGTTTGATCACGGGAATCCTGGAAATTCTAGCCACCTCGCGTATCAGCCCTTCCCCGCCACGCGGAATCACCAAATCAATGAGATTACTCATGCCTAGGAGTGTTTTAACAGCCGCCCGATCGCTCGTCGCGACAAATTCAAAAGACCCCTTCGGAACTCCCTGGCTCAGAGCCGCCTTACTTAACGTATGATAAATCGCCCGGTTGGAATTAAGCGCCTCGCTGCCGCCCTTTAGGAGTACGCTGTTTCCCGATTTGAGGCAAAGCGCCATGCAATCCGCGGTGACATTTGGCCGCGACTCATAAATAATGAGAATCACGCCGATAGGCACGCGTACTTTTTTGATCAATAAGCCGTTAGGTCTCTTTGTCGCGGAAATAATCCGGCCCACGGGGTCTGGGAGTCTGGAAATAAGCAGGAGAGATTCTGAGATGCCCTTTATTCTTTTTTCATCGAGGGTGAGACGGCTGACAAGGCTTGGGGCGAGGCCCTTTTCCTTGGCGGCACGCACGTCCTTGGCATTTTCCTTAAGAATAAACACCCGAGACCGCTCGACAGCCCGCGCCATCGCCACAAGGGCCGCGTTCTTTTGTTTTGTTGGAAGCACGCTCAGCGCCTGGGTCGCTTTCTTAGCGCGCGACGCAATATTTCTTAATGAGGAAAAATCCATGCGATTAATTCCTGCTCTGCCCCGGCTTGAGATGACTGACAAAGTGAGAGACCCAGTTCTTCCGCGCCTGGCCCCTTTTAAGATGAGGCACAAAAAGCGTTCCGATATCCTCCCCCTCAAAAATCCGCGACAAAACCTTTCTATCGCGCCCGTCGGCCAAAAAAACAGGAATCCCTGAGCTGACGCTCATGTGAATCGCTTTTAGTTTAGAACCCATGCCTCCGACGGTAAAGGAATTTTTATTGTCTTTCACGTGCGCGAAAATGGATTCCTCCATTCTCTCGACAATCTTGATACGGTTTCCACGGTTTCTAGAATTCCCGGCGGCGTAAAGGCCGTTGGTGTCAGATAAAATGATGTGCACATCCGCCTGGACAAGGATCGACAAAAGGCTCGAGAGTCTGTCATTGTCGCCGAAGCGTATCTCGTCCGTGGCCACGGTGTCATTTTCATTGATAATGGGCACCAGGCCCCATTTCTGGATCTGACTTAGAGTGCGCTTGGCGTTTAAGAACCTTCCCCGCTGAGCGAGGTCATCCCATGTCAGGAGAACCTGTGCGGTTGAAAAACCTCGCTTGGAGAAAGCCTCCTCATAACACTGCATAAGATAGCGCTGACCAACCGCCGCGGCCGCTTGCAGCCCCTCCATCGAAGTGGGGCGCTGCCTGAATTTTAAAATCGTCATCCCCGCCCCGATCGCGCCGGAACTTACCAGCGAAACACGGATCCCTTTTTTTAGAAACTGGGATACTTCAGCGGCAAGATTTGCCACCACTTTCTTGTCAAATTGGCCGTCCCTCGTGAGAATCGAGGTACCCACCTTGATGACCATATTTTTAATGTCTTTTACAAAAAGTTTTCTCATCACACTCCTGCGCTATCTCTTCTTTCTTAATTCCTGCAAAAGCTTCTCGACTCCTTCTCCCGTCACCGCCGAGATAGCGAAGATCTCTTTCTTGATTTTTTTCTTAAACTTCTCCAAATTCACGCGCGCCTCAGGAACATCCATCTTATTCGCCACTAAAATCTGCTCTTTTTCAGCGAGAACACGCGAATAAGACACGAGCTCCTCGTTCAGGGTCTTGTAATCTGAGAGAGGGTCACGTCCATCCACGGCGGCAAAATCAATCATGTGAAGCAGCATCCCGGTACGCTCAACGTGCTTCAAAAAGGCCAGCCCGAGCCCCCTGCCCTCGTGGGCCCCCTCAATGATACCGGGGATATCCGCCAACACTTTGGTGTTATCGTCGTCAAATTTTACCACACCCAAGATAGGATTTTTAGTGGTAAATGGGTAAGCGGCTATCTTGGATTTCGCGTTCGAAACCCGTGAAATAAAGGTCGACTTTCCGGCGTTAGGAAAACCCACCAATCCGATGTCCGCAATGAGCTTAAGCTTGAGAAGAATGTCTTTTTCTTCCCCCGCCTCCCCCAACGTAGCGTCGTCCTTTTTATTGTTTCCGTGCCCACCCGCGCCGCCTTTGCACACCAACACACTCGCCCCGATTCGGTCCAAATCCTTCAGAAGATCACCCGTTCGGTTGTCAACGACTTCGGTTCCGGCTGGGACTCCCAGCACCGTGTCCGCACAAGAGTACCCTCTTTTATTGCTGCTTGAGCCGTGTGCTCCGCTGTCGGCGGTAAAATGGCGGTTTAACTGGAAATCCAGCAGCGTCTGAATATTGGGTTGGGCTTCAATAATGATTGAGCCACCACTCCCTCCGTCCCCACCATTGGGGCTCGGATGTCCCGGGCGACTACGATCAAAGCTATGGCAGCCTTTACCGCCACGCCCTGCGGCGCAGAAAATAACGGCCTCATCTACAAACATAATTGACCTCGAACTGTGAAAGGATAAATCTGATTAAAGCTAGGCTTGGACTAAAAAAAAGCTTCAGGAGCTTTTAGAGGGGATAATGTTAACTTTGTAAGAGGGCTTAAAGCAGACAACCCCATCTTTTAACGCAAAAAGCGTAAAATCGCGGCCCTGGCCTACAAAAAGACCCGGAAGGTAGCGGCTCCCCTTCTGTCGGATGATAATACTACCCGCCGTCACGGTTTCGCCGCCATAGCGTTTTACGCCCAGGCGCTGCGAATGGGAGTCACGACCGTTTTTTGAACTTCCTAAACCTTTTTTATGTGCCATTTCTAATCTCTTTTATTCGCCCTTGTGCAGCGACTTGATCTTAACCTTCAGGTATTTCTGGCGATGCCCAATCTTCGTAGCGGACTTCTCGCGGCGGATGTACTTAAACGAAATGACTCTCGGAGCCTTTACTTCCGTAAGAATCTCCGCGTCACAGTAGGCTCCCTTCAAAAAGGGCCGACCCACTTCTACCGCCCCGTCTTTGGAAAAAAGCATGACGTGATCGAGCTTGACCGTCTTGGCCTTTACGCCAGGAATACGCTCAATCTCTATCTCGTCACCCGCCTTGACTTTATACTGTTTTCCGCCTGTCAGAATAATTGCGAACATAAGGTTGGGAGGTTACCACAGCCTTTTTCGCTTGTCAAGAATTCTCTTGATTCGCACTTCTTCCACGTGAAGGTGGACATCCCCCACGAGACTGACGCGGTTGTGGCCGGGGGACTCAAGTGCCTTCACCATCTTTCCGTTTTCCCGTCCCAAGACCTCCACGACGTCCGGCGAGGCGGTCATTTCGACATGCTCGTCCTTAAGGGTCTTTAAAAATGCGGACAATTTCTGAAGCGCTTCCGCTCCGACGGTTTCTTTAGATTTAACAATCCCCTTTCCTTGGCAGTAGGGACATACTTGCGTCGAGGCGCTCTCAAGGCTTTTTCTCATTCGTTGCCGCGTCATCTCCACCAATCCCAGCTGTGAAAGATTGAGAACACTCGTCTTGGCGCGGTCACGCCTCAATGAATCTTCCAAAATCCTCAAAACCGTTCGCCGATGGTCAGAGGTTTCCATGTCAATGAAGTCGATGATAATGATCCCGCCCAAATCCCTCAAACGAACTTGCTTGGCGATCTCCTTGGCAGCCTCACAATTGGTCTTGTAGGCCGTTTCCTCCAGGTTGCGGGTTCCGGTAAATTTGCCCGTATTGACGTCGATAGCGACAAGAGCTTCTGTCTGCTCAATCACGATATGGCCGCCGCTTTTTAAGGTCGCGCGAGGCTCATAAATCTTCTCAATTTCCCTTTGGACCCCGTGCGCCACAAGGAGGGGCACATCGCCGTGATACAGCATGAGCTTGGGACGAAGATTTGGGACAGCCGCCCTCATAAAACGATCAACGCGCCTGAATTCATCCCTGTCATTGACTATGATCTTGTCAAAATTTTCCGTCAGTACATCCCGGACCATTCTTAAAACCAGGCCATACTCCTCGTGGACGGCCGCCGGAGCTTTTCTTATCGCGCAGCGGCGCTGGATCAGCCTCCACTGGTGGATTAAGAAACGTATGTCCCTCTCTAAGATCTTCGCCTCACAGCCCCAGGCAGCGGTTCTGACGATCAGGCCCGTACCCTTCGGCAGGGAAATGCCTTTAATAATCTGCCGGATACGCTCCCTTTCCTTACGGTCATCGATTCTTTTTGAAATCCCCACGTGCGGATGACGCGGCATAAAGACGACAAAACGTCCCGCAAGAGAAATCTGACACGTGAGCCGCGCGCCCTTAGTCCCGAAGGGCTCCTTGACGACCTGTACAAGAACCTCTTGGTCTTTTTTTAGGACGTCCTGAATCTGTGGGATTGGCTCATGACGGCCCCTCCGTCCAGGAGGCTCCGGAAGGGGTTTTTCGCCATTCTCAACGTAGACAGCTTCTTCACTGTCAAACGCGCCCTGCTCCATCACGTCTGTAACGTACAGGAAACCGTTTTTTTCCAGGCCCATATCAATAAACGCCGCGCCAATACCAGGCACGATCGAGCTGACCTTTCCCTTAAAAATGGAGCCCACGAGCTGCTTATCGCTGTGCCGCTCCACATAGAACTCTTCCAAATGGCCATCCTCAACAATCGCCACCTTCTTTTCGTGAAATTCCAAATTAACTAAAATCGATTTTTTCATAATCCCCTCATTTTAAAATTGTACGTCAAAATAAAAAACACGACTCGCTTCTATCCCGATCCTGGCGGATGCAGCAACCCGTGTTTTAACGAATTAAATCAGTTATTATTTAATCTTGGGTAAATTTATAGCGCGCCGTGCCCTTTGGGGAGCACCGCATCATCTACAATATTGACCGTCAGAAAAAATAACAAATCTGTCTTTTGAACTGTTTTATCCTTAAAACTGAAAACCTTATCTAAAAAGGGTATGTCGCCAAGAATTGGGACTTTCGTTACGGAATCCACTGTTGTTTCTCGAATCAATCCTCCAATCACTATCGTTTGACCGCTTCTAATACGAACTTTTGTCTCGGCCGACCGGGTTGAAAACCGGGGGGCCTTAATATCAGGTGTTAAATCATCGTAACCCAGAAGGTTAGTAATCTCTGGGTGCACGCTCAAGACAATTTCATCTTGATTGTTAATCTGAGGAGTTACCGACAAGCGAATCCCAAGGTCTCTGTCCTTGTACCCTGTGATCTCCATCCGTCCTGTCGTGGAATTCCTTTCAAAAAGAGGAATCGCGATGACTTCTCCGACTAGTATCTTAGCTTCCTGATTGTTGAGCGTCGTGACATGAGGCTCCGATAGAACCTTTGCGTCCTGACGCTCCTGTATCGCTTCTAACACCGCTTGAAACTGGGTGAAATCAAGCGTTCCAAAGGTAAAATCTATCTTCTCTGCAACGGGGAACGTGGGCTGAGGAAGCCGCGTTGGAAACTCGGACGTCGTGGAAGATGTCGTCGTACCCGAAGTCCCGACGCTGTCGGTGCCTGTCGTGGGCGCTTTGCCGTCCGGAAGATACTTTTCCAGCATGTCTTGCGTCATAGACTGAAAGGGGAACGTCGTAGGCCGCAAGGCACCCGTGGCCTTGATCTTGGTACTCCATTTGATGCCCAGGCGATCCGCGTCTCCGAGTGTCGTCTCAATCACCTTGGCCTGAATGACAACCTGAGGATTAGCCCTATCCAACCGCTCCACCACTTTTGTGATCCGCTGGAGCACTGTCGGCATATCGGTCACGATCAGCGTGTTGGACCTTACGTCAGCACGGACTCTTCCCCGGTCGCTCAAAACATTCGCTATCGACTGCTCCACCTCCGCCGCCTGTGAGTAATTTAAAGAATAGACCTGGGTGGAGAGATCTTCTTTCTTGAGGCTTTCAGCCGTGGTGATGCGAATAATATTGTCTTCGCGATCATAGGCATACCCGTACGTTTTTAAAACCATATCGAGCGCCTTTTCCCACGGCACATCCACGAGGCGTATGGTCACAAGCCCCGTGACATCTTTGCCGGCGATAATATTCACTCCACTCTTATACGAGAGAATCCGGAGCACACTCTGAATATCCGCCTCTTTAAAATCGATCGTCACATTGCCCGGTGAGGTCGTAGAAGTGGCGACTTCAAGGCCCGGTTCTGTCGTCACATTTTCTTGCGTAGATTCAGCGTTAGCTTGAACGGCCGTTGGCTGCGCTGAAGACGTCGTCTCATCAGCAAAAAGACTGTTAATTTTATAAGAGCTTACGAGAAGGCCCGAAATGATAAAGATGACAAAGAATTTATTTTTCAAATGATCATTCCCCCTTCCTGTCCCCTTGATACATCGGCCTAAAGCCTTCTATTCCGTTCACGGTAAACACAGCACCGTCAGGCTTAATCTCGATCACTTTCACATTTCCCGACTCGTCCTTTTCCTTCAGGACAGTACCGTTCACGATGACGATTGAACCGCTCTTCGGATCGTAAACAATCCCCTCTATGACAATTTCATCTAGGCTCTCGACGCCAAGAAGCCCGGTCGTTTCTCTCGCCGCTGAACTCAAGATAGGGACAAACGGATCCCTCTTTCCCCGCGCGTCATAGAGCAACGCCTCCTCAGAACCGGCGCCACCAATCGGAAACAGTGTACCAAAAGCCACTAAAACAATCCACAAAAACAATCGAGTTTGTTTAAAATTATTAAAAAAAGTATAAATCATATTAAAACCCCTTCCGCAACGCTTCCACTTCAATCTCTACCAGATGACGCTTGGAATCGGTCAGATTCTCCTGGATATGAAGATTCGTAATTCTGAAGAAAGTGCGGTTCGTTTCCAGCTTGTTCAAAAATTTCCCAAGCTCATGGGTACCCGCCAAAGTGCTGGCTTTGATCGGGATGGGCATATAAAGGCTGCTCTTGGCAAGCTGCGCCTTCGTCATTTCAATGGGCGTTAGTGAAATAATCTTCACCCCCGAAAGGCCGGCTAGCTTTGAGAAATTCTCGAGCAGCATGGACACCTCGTCCGGAGAAATAAAACTCTTCTCGGCCTCCTGAAGCCTCGCCTTCGCGCTAACCCAATTACTTTCAATGAGATCCTTATTCTTTTTATCTTCCTTCAGAGTTTTTAATTCGGTCTTCACAACGCCCAGCTTA
>CAZDBQ010000084.1:0-2883 GCA_964503765.1 uncultured Planctomycetia bacterium
CGGATATCGATTTTTTTAAAATATTTAGCCACCAGATACCCTGTGGGGATGGAGCCCAAAAGAAACGCGCCAATAAACGAGAGTAGAATTTCCATGTTAGCCCATAAGCTTTCCGCCAACGCGGATGTATTGAATGCCGGATGCAACAGTCAGGGCGACTGTAGCCACAAATGAAATATTCTGAATAATAGGAGGGGCCGCCAGCAATGAGACGAATAGTGTCGCCATTTGGGCGAAGGTCGTGAGTTTTCCAATAAAAAGCGGTTGAGCCTTCAGGCCGCCGGTGGTAAGAAAAATCATGGCCGATCCAATTAAAATAATCACGTCCCTTGTTACAACAGGGATCGTAACCCAGGCCGGGATGCCTACCGTCGGTGGCAAGTGACTCATGAAGGAGAGCGATAGGAAGCCGCTCAAAAGAAGCAGCTTATCGGCGATAGGATCCAGGTAGCTGCCCAGCACCGTTTTCTGATTTAGTTTTCGCGCCAGATACCCATCCACCCCGTCCGTCAGACAAGCGAAGATAAAGATAAAGATGCTCAGCGGCAGAAAATAATTTTTTTCAGGCGAGTAGTAGTAGAGCGCGCTCACAAAGACAGGTACCAGCAGAATGCGTAGAACGCTGATATTGTTGGCTAGATTCATCCAAGCTTGCCTATGCGCCTTGGCGGCCACCACCGAAAAACGGCCTTGCCAATGATATTTTTTTCTGGGACAAAACCCCAAAACCGGCTGTCCGTAGAGTTGGCGCTATTATCCCCCAAGACGTAAAGCGAATCTTGCGGTACCTTGATTTTTTCATTAGGGCCGCCGAAGGGGTCGTGGTTGTAATAGTAAAATTTCCCGAAGGTGTTGGGATCATCAAGTGCTTTTCCGTTGACGAGTATCTTGCCGTCTTTAAGCTCAACCGTTTCGTTTTCAAACGCGACTAGGCGTTTGATGAAATCCTTTTTGGGCTCGCCTGGGTACCGAAAAACAATAATGTCCCCCCTGTCCATCGGGCGGAACCGGTAGATAAACTTATTCACGAAAAGCTTATCCCCCTCCATCAGGGTCGGGCGCATCGACCCCGACGGTATCTTGAAAGCTTGGATCACGTAGGTCCGGATAATCAGCGTGAGTACCAGCGCAATGGCGATGGATTGCGCCCACTCTTTTATTTCCCGCTTTAGGTCTTCTTTTTTCATGTTAATCTACCTTGAGGGCCGCCAAAAAGGCCTCTTGGGGGATCTCCACCTTTCCAAATTGCTTCATTCTCTTTTTTCCTTCTTTCTGTTTCTCCCAAAGCTTACGCTTTCGCGTGATGTCACCGCCATAGCATTTTCCGGTGACGTTTTTCCCTACGGGACGGATGGACTCACGCGCGATGATTTTCCCCCCAATGGCCGCTTGGACCGCCACTTCAAACATCTGCCTGGGGATGAGTTCTTTCAGCTTCTCGCAAAGGGCTTTCCCCTTATGATGAGCTTTCTCGCGGTGCACGATCGAGCTGAAGGAGTCGCATATTTCTGAATTAATCAGAATATCTAGTTTTACCAAATCACTCTCACGGTGGCCTTTCAGTTCATAGTCCAGAGAGCCATAACCTTTGGAGAGGGATTTGATGCGGTCATAAAAATCGACGATGATCTCCGAAAGAGGAAATTCATAAATAATTTTTACCCGTTCGTCTCCCATGTACTCAGTGGCTTTGTAGACGCCTCGTCTCTGTTCACAAAGCTCGAGGATAACCCCCATGCTGGACTGGGGAATCAAGAGACTCGCGTCCACGAACGGCTCAAGGATAGCGTCAATGTGGCTGGGGTTTGGCATTTTCGAAGGATTTTCAATTTCAAGCACTTCGCCGTTTAACGTTCGGATTTTATAAACAACGCTGGGAGTGGTTACCACAAGATTCATGTCATATTCACGCTCAAGACGCTCCTGCACAATTTCCATGTGGAGAAGGCCCAGGAAGCCGCAGCGGAAACCAAACCCGACGGAAGCCGAGCTTTCTACCTCGTAGACGAAAGAAGCATCGCTCAGCTGTAATTTTTCCATGGCATCTTTTAAGGCCTGAAAATCCTTGGAATTGACCGGGTAAATACCGGCAAACACCAAAGGCCTAATCTTTTTGTAGCCCGGCAGGGAAAACTCACAGGGATTTTCCGCCTCGGTAATCGTATCGCCATTTTCAACCTCTTTGGCGGCGCGGATATTGCAGGTGATGTAACCGACCTCTCCGGGCGAGAGCGTCTCACATTTTACGGGTTTGGGGGCCAATACTCCGACCTCGAGAATATCAAATGTTTTTCCGCTATTCATCATCTTGATCTTCACGCCTTTGCGCAAAACACCATTAAAAATACGCACGTAAACGATGACGCCCTGATAGATATCGAAGTTCGAGTCAAAGATAAGCGCCTGAAGCGGCTTGCCGGGATCACCCTCCGGCGGTGGTACTTTCTCGACCACCCGGTCCAAAATATCCACGATCCCAATTCCCATTTTCGCGCTTGCGAGAATAATCTCCTTTTCGTCGATTCCGAGAATCTGATGGATCTGCTTTTTAACTTTTTCGGGCTCGGCGGTGCTTAGATCGATTTTGTTGATAACGGGGATGATTTCAAGGTTATGCTCAATCGCCAGATACAAGTTGGCGACGGTTTGCGCCTCTACGCCCTGTCCGGCATCCACTAAAAGCAGGGCGCCTTCACAGGCGCGCAGACTTTTTGAAACTTCATAGGTAAAATCCACGTGGCCAGGCGTGTCAATCAGGTTAAGGGTAAAGATTTCGCCGTCCTTGCGCTTATAGGTAATTTTAACGGCGCTGGCTTTGATCGTGATGCCGCGCTCCTGCTCAAGAGCCATGTCATCGAGCATTTGATTGTGGAAAGTGCGGCT
>CAZDBQ010000085.1:0-2945 GCA_964503765.1 uncultured Planctomycetia bacterium
CGTCTCTGGAATCATGGGTCCGATCCGAACCTCACCGTACGTGGTGGAAGCAGTTCTTGCAGAACTCTGGCGGCATAGGCTTCTGGCACGAAGCCTACTTCATGCGCGGAGGCATGGAAGCCGTCTATGACGACATGGTCAAGAACACGGGCTTTCTCTGTTTTGCTCCCGCCCAAGCGGCGCGGGGGAAGATGTATTCCGCCCGCGGGCGCGCACAAGTCTCTGAGGAAGCAGCAACACCAGCGCCAGTTAGCGAAGAGGAGTTCTACTCGTGACGTCGAAGGATGGCATGCGCCACGTGCCGCCCAACGATTTAAGAATTCGTGCGGCGCGGTTAACCAGTACAGACCTCGGAATGAGCACGACTCGAGCCGCCGCACAATTCCGTGTTGAACTAAGCGCGCGGGATGAAGTACGCTGTTCTGCGGGAGTAGCCTTATTATTTGCGATTTGAATCGCGTGTGCAGACGAGACCAAACGTTTGCGACGTGACAAACGTATGTCTACCGGTGGCAGTTTGCGCCGTTGGCAGGATAATCGAGTTGTTCTTTGACAGTCGTTTCATTTGGCATCACCTCTTTGCGGCGTTGAATCACGGCTCTGGGCGCGGCATGGACGTACGCCTCCCGTGACGCCCAAACACCACTTTTTTGCGCGCGTATTTACCGCGTGAAGTTAACGGTTCCCCCCGCCTCATTCGTTACGGCGCACGCGTTCGTTTCGGCGCAACGTCGCCGACCAGTCGCATCTCACCGCCGCATTTGGGACAGCGCATGACGTGAGCTTCGACAGCTTCGGCGTCAGAAGCATCTGTTGCTTCTTTCACGGCCGGCTTGACGCCGAGCCGTTCTTTTATTTTTTCCAAACGCACGCGATGCCGCGACGACAGAAAGCCGTAGTAGCGCACTTTGATAAAACCTTTCGGCAACACGTGCTGCAAGAAACGCCGGATGAATTCTTCGGCGGTGACCGTTTTCGTTTTGAAGCGTTTGGTCTCGCCATCGCGATATTGAAACGTGACGTGACCGGTTTCCAATTTCACCAGGCGCTTGTTGCTGATGGCGACGCGGAAAATATACGGCGCCAGATATTTCAGCGCGTGCCCGCCAGTGCCGACGGACTCGCAATGCACCACCCATTCTTTCTGCCACGTTTCCGGCGGCACTTGTGCAAACAGTTCTGGTTTTTTCTTTAACGCGTCACGGAACTTGGCGCGAAAGATTTTCGACAACGCTTTGACCGGCACCAAAAATTTTCCGTGTGCCGGTCGCCAGTTGTTGCCGTCTTCGGATAAACCGCCGCCGGCAACGATGAAGTGCAGATGCGGATGATACGCCAGATCGCGCGTCCACGTTTGCAGTACGCCGAAGAAGCCGAGTTGCCCGCCGACAAATTTCGGATCGGCGGCCAACTTCTGCAACGCGGCCGCGGCCGTTTGAAAGAAGCGACTGTAGATGAAGCTTTGGTTGCTCCGAACCACCACGTTGAGCGTGTCCGGCAACGTGAAGGTGACCATGAAATAAGTCACCGGCAATAGCAACGCGTTCTGCATCTTGAGCCATTCATCGGCCTTGTCGTTGCCACACTTTGGGCAATGCCGATCCTGACAGGAGTGATAACGGTAGCGCTGATCGTCGCACTGCGCACAAAAATAAATCTGGCCGCCGAGTTCTTCAGTGCGGCAGGCGATGATCTTCTGCATGACATGGCGATGGCGTGGCGGCAGGCGATCACCAAATTTCTCGAGATAGGCTGGGCCGTGTCGACGGAAGATATCGGCCACTTCCAGTTGAACGCGCTTACAGTCCCTCCATCAGTTGCTTGAGCACCTGTTGTGTTTGTTGAAAGGCCTGCTCGGTCAGATGCGTGTATAACGCCGTGGTGGCTGGTGAGTTGTGGCCAAGGTTGTCTTGGATTTGCCGCAGGTTGACGCCGGCTTCCAAAAGATGCGTGGCGTAAGAATGTCGCAGCGTATGCACGCTCGCGCGTTTGTTGATGCCGCTTTCTTTTAACGCCGCGCGAAAGGCGTCTTGGACATTGCAATACGGCATCGGCTTTTGTGAATTAGACCGATGAATACCGCCGCGTCCGGACGCAGGAAAAATCCACGTCGGATTGCGATGGGTTTTCCAATACTCGCGCAGCCGTTCCAGCGTGGTTTGTGGCAACGGCACGTAACGATCTTTGCCGCCTTTGGCGTGGCGCACATGAATCATCATGCGGCTACTGTCGATATCCGCCACGTGCAGCTCGGTGCCTTCGCGCAAGCGCAGGCCGCAGGAGTAGATGGTTTGCAAACAAACGCGATAACGCAGCAATCGCACGTTGCCGAGAATCAGCCGCACTTCATCGCGGCTCAAGATGACGGGCAGGCGTTTGTCGGGAGCCGGGCGCACGATGTTGAAAGTCGCCCACTTCTGCTTGAGCGTGTGCTCGTAGAAAAATTTGATGCCGCAGATGGAGATGGTCATGCCGGCGCGCGACCATTGCTTGACGTTCTTGACATGAAGAAAATACTGGCGCAGTTCTTCTTCGGTGATCTTGTCGGGAGATTTGTGATAATGGTAGGCCAGTAGGCGGACGGCGCGCATATACAATTCTTGCGTGCGCTCGGCGAAGCCGTGCAACTGCAAGTCATCGAGAAAACGGCGCGCGATTGCGGTTTTGGGACGGAGATCGTTTGGATACATGGTATGCCTCCTTTGGGTGAAATGATTGTGAAATACAGCGGAATTGTGCTCAACAATTAAACGCTGCTCAAAGGAGGCAAGATTTTTTGTGATGGGAAAAAAATCAATCAAACTGGCGAAGCCTTAGTTCAACTATGCGCTGCAGCGAACCCGGCCATCGCGTCACTGTTCCAAGCCACGCGTCCCGCGGGCCGGGTCGCTGAGCTTGGGTCGTTAGGCGTCATTCGCACCACATGCACAAATGCTACGTCGAGG
>CAZDBQ010000086.1:0-2918 GCA_964503765.1 uncultured Planctomycetia bacterium
TGCTCTCTTATTTCCTTACAAAAATTTTTCCGGGCAGCTGTTTTATCAGCCCCTTGATTTCCATCCCCGACACGACCGCGATCGCTTTCCCCACCGCAAGACCACTATGGTCAATCAAAGTATCCACATGAACCGGCTCGCCCTCCAAAAGTGTGAAAATATTTTTTTCTTCTTCCGTCAGCGAAATATTTTTGCTCAAAGTGCGGCTGGTGACGTCTCCTCTGATCTTTAGCTCTTCCAAGATATCCTTGGCGCTCGTCACAAGCTTCGCTCCCTGCTTCAGCAGATTATTAGTGCCTTGAGATCTCGCCGAGTCTACATTTCCAGGAACGGCAAAAACGTCCCTTCCCTGTTCCAAAGCAATATCGGCAGTGATGAGCGCGCCGCTCTTATCTTTGGCTTCCACTACCAAAACCGCGCGTGAAAGACCGCTGACAATCCTATTTCGTACCGGAAAATACCCCGGCTCTGGGGACATGTCCATCGGGTATTCTGAAATAATGGCTCCCTTATTTAAAATTTCATCCGCTAGCTTCTTATTTTCTGCCGGATAGAGCTTATTAATGCCCCCTCCCAAAACGGCTACCGTAACACCATCACCCGCCAATGCGCCCTGATGCGCGGCCGTGTCTATCCCAATCGCCAGGCCACTCACGACCACCAAACCCGCTTCCGCAAGCTCCTTGGAGATAAGCTTCGCCATCCGTTGGCCATAGAGAGAAGCTATTCTTGATCCCACAATTGCGATGTTGGTACTCGTCTCTTTCGGAAGACGCCCTTTTACGTACAAAAGCATTGGCGGGGCATAAATTTCCTTTAACATCGCAGGATATCTCTCATCAAAAAAAGTAATAATTTCCACACCGCCATCCAAAGCTTTTTTTATTTCTATTTCGGCTTTCTTGAACAGATCCTCGCTCCGCATCTCTTTGATGCGTGCCGACGTCAACCCCTCCACTCTCAAAAGTTCCTGCGTCTTGGTTTTAAAGATAGCCGGCACGCTTCCGAAAGCTTCCAGAAGCTTTTTAAACTTAACCGGACCTAGACCATCCACCAAGCTCAACGCCACCGTCTGCTGTAGTTCGTTATAGTTTTTCATGGAGCGCCTTCATAATCATCCCGGCTACCTGCGTGGAAGACTTCCCGTCCGTTTCAAAATGAAAATCTGCCTTTTCATAAAAGGGCTTCCGGATTTCCAAAAGCCTCTGAATCTCAGAAAAGACGTCACTGCCTTTTAAGAGAGGCCGATGTCTTGAATTTTTGACGCGTTTAAAAATGGTCTCGGGTCTCGATGAGAGCGCCACAAGAACCCCAGTGGCCTTAAGCGCCTCAACATTTATGGGATCAATCACCGCCCCGCCACCGGTCGTGATCACCACGCCCTCTTTCTGCGCCACCTGTCTTATGGCTTCCCGCTCAAGCGCCCTAAAGTGAGGCTCCCCTTCTTTCTCAAAAATATCGCTGATCTTTCTCTGCTCTTTTTGCTCCACCCATTGATCCACATCGACCACGGGCCGGCCCAGTCTCTTGGCTAAAATTTTCCCGACACTGGTTTTTCCTGTACCCATAAAGCCTATCAAAACGATATTCTTCAGAATTCCTCCAGCTGCTTCAAGTAGCCGCTAAAGTTTCTCTTAATTTCTTTCAGGCTGTCGCCGCCGAATTTTTCTAAAAGGCTGTTTGCCAGCTCAAACGCCACCATCGCCTCACCCACAACGCCGCAGGCGGGAACCGCCGTGACGTCAGAGCGCTCGATCGTCGCGACCTGCTTTTCTTTGGTGTCAATGTGAACGGACTGAAGCGGGCTCATCAGCGTTGAGTAAGGTTTAGTCGCGGCCCTCAGCACCAGGGTTTCCCCATTGGTGACCCCTCCCTCAAACCCACCGGCGTTGTTTGTTTTCCGGTGAAATCCTTTTTTCTTGTCATGAAAGATCTCGTCGTGTACGTGCTTGCCGAGAACCTCAGAGACCTTAAATCCCATTCCGACCTCAACGCCCTTCACGGCTTGTATCGACATGAGGCTGGCGCAAAGCTTGGCAGACAGCCGCCGGTCGTAGTGCACAAAACTTCCAAGTCCTACAGGCGCCCCTTTGACTAAAACCTCAAAAATGCCGCCTATCGTATCCTTGGAAGCGCGCGCCTCGTCAACACGCGCCATCATTTTCTTCGTGGCCTTTTTATCGGCGCAATGCATCGGCGAATCCTTGGATTCCCTTTTTATCTCGTCAAAACTCATTCGTTGGGTGTCCGCCGTCACGCCGCCAATGGAGACGACATGGCTCACCACATCTATTCCGAATTCCTTCAGGAATAGCTTACAGACCGCACCCACCGCTACGCGAGCCGTTGTTTCACGGGCGCTGGCGCGTTCCAACACATCGCGCACATCTTCCTGCCCATATTTCATCACTCCCACCAAATCCGCGTGCCCGGGCCTTGGCTTTTTCACAACCGGCAGCTCGTTGATCTTAAAATCCTTGTTGGGGACCATGAGGGCGATAGGCCCGCCAAGACTCCTCTTGCCTCGCACACCCGACAGAATCTCCGCCTGGTCTTTTTCTATCGTCATGCGTCCGCCACGCCCATAACCTTCCTGGCGCCTGGCCAATTCGTAATTAATATCGTCCGTGTGTACCTCGAGGCCGGCGACCATGCCTTCCAAAATCGCGACCAAGCATTTCCCGTGTGATTCACCGCTTGTCAGAAAACGTAACATTTTATCTCTCCTTCTTCATGCCCAGCCAATCAACTGCCGGTACGATTCAAAAACTCTCTGTCCAAAAAATAAGTATAAAAACGCGGCCAACGCCAAGTACGGCCCAAACGGTATTCTTTCCTCCCCCTTCTTAAAACGAAAATAAAGCCCCACGATCGATCCGATGAACGAGGATAAAAAGAGGGTCCCCAAAACTCCCCCC
>CAZDBQ010000087.1:0-7987 GCA_964503765.1 uncultured Planctomycetia bacterium
CCTTTCATTTCCTCTAGGCGTGGATCTTATTGAAATAAAAAAAGCGAAGTCATTTTATGAAAGCCATAAAGACAACCTCGATTCTTTTTTTAGCCGCAGAGAAATAGCCGAAATTCAGAAAGACAAAAAATCCCATGAGAAACTCGCGGTTCTTATGGCGGCCAAAGAATCCGTGTTCAAGGCGCTCGGCCCTGGGCCGGCAGGACTGTTGAAGTTTTCTAATATTTCAGTTTCTAAGAAAAGTTTGAAAAAAATGGGGCTTACCCTTTCTGTCGTAAAGAAACGTGACCTCATTGTGGTGGAGTGTCATTCGAACACGCGGGTGGAGGCTTCTCGATAATGCGCTGGGATCTTATCGAAAAATTTAACGTCTTAAAAAGAGGAAGTTACTCGCAGGCGGTTAAGAGCTTTTCGGGCCGGGAGGATTTCTTTCTTGAGCACTTTCCGGGAAAGCCGGTGGTGCCTGAGCCCCTTTATGTGGAGATGATCGCGCAGGCGGGCGGTGTGCTTTTTGGTTTAGGTTTTGATTTTAAAAAAGAGGTAATTCTCGCCAAAATCGCCAAGGCTAAATTTATGAAAGCTATTTCACCACCCTGTGAGTTCTTAATCGAGGCCACGATTGACGAGGAGCGGGAGGAAGGCGCCTGGATCTCGGGTACCGTGAAATGTCAGAATATTCTCGTGGCGGAAGCCCAGATTCTTTTAGCGTCGGTAGACCAGCTGCAAGAATTTCAGAGAGAAAAAATTGTTTTTAACGAACATTTTCTAAAGCACTTTGACGTTTATGAAGTGGCGAAAGCCAGTGAAGGGGTCCTGTGAAGCGAAGAGTGGTGATTACCGGATTGGGCGCGCTCACCGCGCTGGGTGAGGGAGCGGAGGCTCTCTGGCAGGCGGCGATTGAGGGCCGTTCGGGGATTGATTTTTTATCTTTTAGCGAGGATTGGAAACCTATCGGCGCGGTGGTGAAGGATTTTAACCCCGAAAAATTTATTTCACAAAGAAAAGCGCTCAAGGTCATGGCGCGTGACATCCAGCTAGCCGTGGCGGCTTCGAGTCTCGCGTTGGACGACGCGGGTGTAAAATCTCTGACCGTTGAGCGTGATCGCTTCGGGGTGATTGTAGGTTCCGGTATTTTGAATAACGAACTGGACGAACTGGCCTATAGCGTGCAAAATTCCGTCGGCGATGACGGAAAGCTGGATCTGAAAAAATTCGGGGAAGAGGGGATGTCCGCGCTTTTTCCGCTCTGGCTTCTGAAGTATCTCCCCAATATGTCGGCCTGCCACATCTCTATCCTTTTTAACCTCCAGGGTCCTAATAACTCCATTACGACGGGCGCGTCTGCTGGTCTTCAGGCGGTGGGGGAAGCCTATCGCATCATCGAGCGCGGAGCGGCGGATCTTATGCTCGCCGGTGGGGCGGAATCGAAGGTAAATCCTATCGGCCTTTCTCATTACAAAGTTTTAGGTGTTCTTTCAGAATTTAAAGCGGGCGACCCCAAAAAAGTTTACCGGCCCTTTGATCAAACCTCCGAAGGATTTGTAGCGGGAGAGGGCTCGGGGTTTTTGGTGCTTGAGGAACTGGAACATGCCAGAAGAAGGAACGCGAAAATTTACGCGGAAATCACGGGTTTTGGTTCCTCTTCTAACGTGGGCCAGAAGATCGCGATGAGAGCCGCTTTGGATGAGGCCGAGCTTTTACCGAACCAATTGAATGCTCTTCAGGCCAGCGGTTTGGGACTAAAAGAAGAGGATTGCTTGGAAGCGGAAGCTATCGAGGAAGTATTTAATGGTTCCGGATCTTTGCTTTCGGTGAGCGCCTCCAAACCGGTGATGGGTTTTACGGGATTTTCTTCAGGTTCGCTTGATCTTATCCTTTCAGCTTTGGCGCTCAAAAACCAGACAGTTCCGCCGACACTTAATTTTAGCAATCCAAAACGCGAGTGGCATTTTAATATTGTAAGGGAGAAGCCGTTAAAGACGCGGTTAGAGAATACCATGACAAACGCGTTTGGCTTTGGGGGTCAGTGCGTGTCGATGATTACGAAGGCTTACGAGACAAATTAAATGAACCAAAGAAGAGTTGTGATAACAGGCCTCGGGGCGGTGACGCCTCTCGGCAACAATGTGAAGGAAACCTGGCGAAGGCTTTGCGAGGGTGAGTCGGGGGTCCGTCGCATTACGCTGTTCAACGCTGAGAGTTTTCCCACAAAAATCGCTGGTGAAGTTAAACAGCTTGATTCTTCTTATTGGGCCAACCAAAATGGAAACGATGGATTTTTAGGCCGGAACAGCCTTTTTGCGTTGGAAGCCGCCAGAGAAGCAGTCACGGATTCAGGTTTTGACACTAAGAAGATAGATGCCTCTCGTTTCGGGATTTATTTCGGCGCGGGGGATGGCGGAATTAATTTTCACGATTATGCCTCCATCCTTTTAGATTCGATGAACGGCAGTGATCCGTTGGTCGACCCCAAGCGTTATTTTAAGAATAGCGTCAAACATATTCATCCCAAGGCGCTGTTGGAACAAGAACCGTTCCAGGTGATCAACCATTTATCCAGTGTTTTTAGCGCGAAAGGTGTGGTTTCCAATTGCCTCACGGCTTGCGCGGCGTCGAGTCAGGCGATTGGCGAGGCCGCTGAAATTATTCGAAAAGGACGGGCAGACTTGATGATGACGGGCGGTTCTCATTCAATGATCCATCCTCTGGGAATGGCGGGCTTTAATCTTTTAACAGCTCTTTCTACCAATAATGCCGTTCCCGAACAAGCCTCACGGCCCTTTGATAAAAATAGAGATGGCTTTGTGCTTTCGGAGGGTGCCGGCGTTTTGATTCTCGAAGAGTTGGAGCATGCCAAAAAAAGAGGAGCCAAAATTTACGCGGAGTTCGCGGGGTACGGTGCCACCGCCGACGCGTTTCGTCTGACGGATCCTCATCCTACGGGGCGCGGTGCTATTCAAGGCATGCGTCTTTCTCTTGAGGACGCGAAAATGAATCCTGAAAAAATAGATTATATCAACGCGCACGGCACCTCTACACAATTGAATGACCAGATAGAAACGCATTCAGTAAAGGAGACGTTCGGGGAAAACGCGAAACAGATTCCGATGAGTTCTATTAAATCCATGTTGGGCCATATGATCGCGGCGGCGGGAGCGGTTGAGCTTATCGCGAGTGTTCTGACAATTCGGGAGAGTTTGATTCCCCCTACCATCAATTATGAGACGAAGGACGAAGCCTGTGACCTGGATTACGTGCCCAATAAGGCCAGGGAAAAGAAAGTCAACACGGTGTTGAGCAATTCGTTTGGCTTTGGCGGGCAGAATATCTCTTTAATTGTTAAAAAATTCGAAGGTTGAGGGTTTAAAAGTTTAAAGGTTTAAAGGTTAAAAGGATCAAATGGATAAAATAAGGTTTTTTATTGATTTTGACGGGACGATCACCAAAAAAGACGTCATTGATATCATCCTTGAGCGTTTTGGCCTAAGCCAATGGACGGAGGTCGAAAAGCAGTGGCTCCAGGGCAGGATCGGTTCCCGCGAATGTCTGGCCAAACAGATGGATCTGGTCTCCGCCACAGAGGAGGAATTAAAAAAACTCTTGAAGGAAGTGGAGATAGATCCCTCCTTTATCGATTTTCTGGAAAAAACCGAGAGGCTTTCTATTCCCGTGGTGGTCGTGAGCGACGGTTTTGATATTGTGATTGAGGAAGTTTTGAGGCGCGCTTTTTATGATTCTCCCAAACTACTTAAAAATCTTCCAATTTACTCCAACCGCTTGAAGCACGCGGGACGTGGCTTCAAAGCCCTTTTTCCTGAAGGGCCCCTGTGTGAGCACGCCTGCGCCAATTGTAAACCCCGTGTGATAAAAAATTTAAGCTCTGCCGATGAGACGATTGTTTTTATCGGAGACGGGTTTTCGGACCGTTTTGCGGCCAAGGAAGCGCACCTGACGTTCGCCAAAGGGAAACTATTAAAATTTTGTGAGGAAAACGAGATCCGCCATATTCCTTACTCAAGCTTTAAAGAAATTGATCAATGGCTCGCCCAAACTAGGAAAGGATCCCATGCCTTTGTCTGAGAAAGAACTTTTGCAAAAGGAAAAAAAATACTGCTCCTGGGGTGACACCGTTCATTATTCGGATCCGCCCAAAATGTTCGACCGCGCCGAGGGCTCTTATCTTTATGATACAAAAGGCCAACAATACCTTGATCTCCAGATGTGGTATTCCGCGTCAAGCTTCGGGTACGGCAACCCGAGACTCGTCGACGCGATGAAAAAGCAGCTCGATAAGCTTCCGCAGCTGGCCTGCCAGTATTTGCACGCTGAAAAGATCGAATTGGCTGAGAAAATCGCGAAGTCCGCTGAGAATCTTTTTGGGGAAAAAGGGCGGGTGCACTTCAATGTTGGCGGATCACAGGCCGTGGAAGATTCGCTGAAACTTGTGCGCAATCACACGGGGAAAAATCTCGTTTTCTCGTTCATGGGCGGCTATCACGGCCGCACACTCGGCGCCTCCGCCATCACATCAAGCTATCGCTACCGCCGGCGTTACGGGCATTTTTCTGATCGCGCGCATTTTGTCCCGTATCCATACTGTTACCGCTGCCCCTACGGGAAAAAATACCCAGATTGCAAGATGTACTGCGTCAAACAGGTAGAAAAACTTTTCGAGACGGAATACAACGGTGTCTGGGACTCGAAGGCCCAGGAGTCCGAGTACGGCGCTTTTTATGTGGAGGCGATTCAGGGGACCGGAGGGTACGTGATTCCTCCGAAAGAGTATTTTCCAATGCTGAAGAAAATTTTAGACCGCCACAAAATTCTTTTGGTAGACGATGAGATCCAAATGGGGTTCCACCGGGCAGGCAAACTGTGGGCTTTGGCGCAGTTTAATACCGCTCCGGACATCATTGTTTTCGGGAAAGCTCTCACAAATGGGCTCAATCCGCTTTCGGGGATCTGGGCGCGGGAAGAGCTGATCAATCCGAAGGTTTTTCCTCCCGGTTCGACTCATTCGACATTTTCTTCCAACACGCTCGGCACGGCGGTGGGGCTTGAGCTCATGAAAATGACCGAGGAGACCGACTACGAGAAGCTCGTCGTCGAAAAAGGAAAAAAATTCCTCGCGCGTCTAAAAACCCTCCAGAAAAAGTACCGGAAGATCATCGGGAATGTCGACGGGATGGGCTTGGCGCTCCGCATGGAAATGACAAAGCCTGACGGTTACACGCCCGATAGGACGCTCGCCGACCGTATCTTCAACGAAGGCCTGAAAGGCGGCATTCAGACTTCCAAAGGCCGCATGGGGCTTATCCTCGACGTCGGCGGCTACTACAAGAACGTCTTCACGATCGCGCCCGCGTTTGACATCACGGAAGACGAAATGGACCTGGCCATTGAACTCTTGGATCAGTTGATTCGTAAGTGCTCTAAGCCTTGAGCCTAATTTCCCTCATCAATAAGATTCCCTTCGGAAATCCAGCCGAGAAAGGCTATTTCCTTTATAAGAACGTTCCTGCCTCGGTACTTCAGAGCCTGGAATCGGACGGCTTCAGAAAAACCATTCAGTTTGTTTACAAAAATTCAAAATTTTATAAGCGAAAATTCGACGAATGGCGTATTGATCCTTCCAAGGTGAGGCGTCCAGAGGACCTGGGAGATTTTTTTACAACCGCTGAGGATATCCGCGAAAACGTTGAGGAATTTATCTGCGAAAGGCCCGATACGGCGTATGAGACGACGGGAACGACTTCCAAACGGTCAAAGCGGGTCTATTTCTCGAGGAATGAAGTTAAGGAAGCCGGCTGGGCGGGCGCGGTAGGCCTATGGGGAGTGGGGGTAAGGCCAGAAGACCGTGTCGTCAGCGCTTTTGATTATTCTTTTTGGGTTTCAGGCCCGGTTCTTCAGGCTTCCTGCGAGGTGTTGGGGTGTTTTCATGTGGAGGCGGGAAGGATAGACCCCAATGATTTTTACGATCGTCTGAAGGATTATGGGATTAAGGTGATTGTCGGAGATCCCTCGTGGCTTCTGGGACTGGCCGAAGTCGTTGAAAAAAGAGGTCCCTGGCCGATTAAGTTCATGCTGGGTGGAGGAGAAAATTTTACGGAGGAAGCTCGCCGCTATATCGAAAAGGTATGGAACGCGGATTTTCTATTAAGTTACGGGCAGACGGAGGCCTTTGGGGCCATCGGTATGGAATCGCGGGATAAAGACGGGTACCACTTAAATGAGTTCCATAATTTTTTTGAAATTATCAATCCTGATAGGGAGGGTTATGGGGAGCTTGTGTATACGACCCTCAACCGGCGTGTCATGCCCCTTGTGAGGTACCGGTCAGGGGATATTACTCGTTTCATAGATAAGCCTTCAAAAAGTGGTCTTCCGGGCAGGCGCATCGAAAAGCTCAAGGGACGCGTAAACGAATGGACGGCCACCGCGATGGGCAATGTGGCGCCTTGGATGTTTGAACCGATATTTTCAGCGGTTCAAGGGATCGGTCCGGATTGGCAGATCGTGATAGAAAAAGAAAATAACAAGGATATGATCTGGTTTAATGTGGAAGCGCTTAATGGCGGACGACCAGAGTCTAGCCTTAGGGAAGAAATTTTCTCAAAAATAAAGACAGAGATCGCGGACGGTTGGAAAAACTACGAAAAGGGTTTCTTTAATATGGATTTAAAGGTGCATCCAAAAGGCGCCTTACGAACCGGCAGAAAGTTAACGCGTTTAGTCGACAGAAGAGTATTTTAGGCTTTCGAGGCTTTTAGTCTCGGCTTATCCTCAATCAGGCTCCACAGCAGCAACCCCACCGCTATCCAGACAATTTCACGGAGCCTTCGCACCAACGCGAAGGTAAGGCTCAAGGCGCTCCCGAACCCAAACTGCGAAAAGATAAGGACAATCCCACCCTCCTGGGTGCCGATGCTTGAGGGGATGAAAAATGTTACGATGCGAAGCACTTGGATCAGTGCCTCTAAAAGCCAGGCCTCGGTAAACCCTATGGGCATTCCCAGGATATGCGCGATCCAGTACACTTCAAAGGTTCCGGTAAACCAGCCAAGAAAATTAAAGAAGACAGACAGAGCAAAACGACGTGGGTCCTGGGTGTAGAATTGTTTTATCTCAGTGTCCAGCTTCAAAAATTTAAGCTTTTTTTCGACTGATTTTTCACCCCACCATTTGAAAGTTTCACCGAGACTGTGAACTTTTTTAAAAATTCCCAAATGAAGCCCGATCACGAGAAAGATAGCAATAAAACCAAGCGAGATAAGAAAAATTAGGACACTCTGCCAGAGAAGAGGGGTGAGTGGAAAGGTTTTAAAAGTGGCGACGAGAGCGCCGATCACAAATATATTCAAGGAAATCCAAAATGTGGTGTGAACGATCAGAATGGAGGCAAACCCCTCCGAGAGGGTGATGCCGTGCCTGGATTTTAAGAGCTCGGCCTTGATGGGCTCCCCACCAAGGGAGGCGGCCCAGGGAATCACGGAATTCAGGGTTTCACCGATAATCCGGATAAAGTAGAGTTCATAAAAAGGAACATGTTTGGGGAGACTTTTTGGAAAGGCGTAGCCCCATCCCAGTGTGTCAAACGCGAAGATGAAGGGGTAGACCACGAGGAGCGGCAGGAGCTGCCATTTGAGTTCAAAAAGATGGGCCGCGATATTTTGCACGCCGACGGCTCTCACGGTTATGTAGAGAATCCAGACGCCAAGGCACAGAAGTAAGAATTTAATAATTTTCATATTAACTTTGCATTCGTCGCGGACGGCTCGAGGTTGTTAACCATTTAAAATTAAGGCAGACAGCGCTTATCCAGATAACTTGCATATAAATTCCGCCAGCCCACAAAAGATACTGGGTCTGCCCCAACACCGCGAATAGTACGACAAACCAGGAAGAATCACCCTCTCGCAACGCGTCCACGATTTTAAAAAAAATGTTATCCCGGGAGCTGTCGCTGGGGTGGGGCTGATTGAAAACG
>CAZDBQ010000088.1:0-3204 GCA_964503765.1 uncultured Planctomycetia bacterium
ATTCCAGCCTCGTATTTTTGCACGCAAGAAGCGTTGCGTGCCTCCTGGCCGGGCACTGAACCAAAAAGAATCACAGGCTTTGCTTTGACAAAACTCTCGGTGATCGTAAGCCCTCCCGCCTTCCCAATCACGAGATCGGACGCCTCCATGAGTTCTTCCATGTTTGAGACAAAACCAAAAACCTTCAGCTGCGGCTCCTCGAGCGACCGGTGCTTCAGATTATCAAAAAGCCATTCGTTGGTTCCGCAAACGACAAGGACCTGGACCTCTCTTTTTAACGCTAAAATTCCATCCGCGATTTTGCGAATATCCCCGATCCCGGCTCCCCCGCTTGTAACGAGAACAGTGAATAGGCCCTTTGAAAGCCCTAGCTTCGCACAGACGGATTCCCTCAGCTGCGGCAGGAGAAACTTTTTTTCCACGGGTATGCCCAGAACCCTGATTTTACTTTCCGGGACACCGCGCTTAACAAGCTCCGCCTTGGTCTCCGAAAGTCCCACAACGTAAATATCCACTGCCGGCGCTATCCAAAAATAGTGCGGCAGGTAGTCAGTGACCACGTTGATCAGCTTGGAATGAATATGGCCCTTCTCTTTGAGAAAGCTCGCCACCTCGGTTGACAAAAAGTGCGTAGAAATAATGGCTGCTGGATTCTCTTTTGAAATAAAACGGTGAAGCGGCTTCCCCGCTGTAGAGTTTATGATTCTTCGGAGCCAACGCACCCACCAATACACCGCTGGAATGTCCATCGAATAGTAAAAAAAGCCCCACAGCCAAGGAGCGTGCTTTATCTGGGAGTAATAAACCTGCTTGTAGAGCCTTCCCCAAAAGGGCGGGATAATATCCAGCGTGTCAAACGCCTCCGCTTCAATTTTGCCTCCGGATCCCCCACACTCCTCGAGGATCGCCTTGGCCGCCTTTTCATGGCCATGGCCGGCCGAGGCATGCAGAATTAATACTTTTTTTGGATGATCCACTGAGCCGCGCTCCAAAGGTCTTTTTTCACCACTTCGGGCTTCACATCGAATTTTTTGAATTCTCCCGCCTTCGTCCGTCCGGATAAAACCAGGAGCCTCCGACAGCCCAAATTCTTCGCCGCCTGCATGTCTTCCTGCGAATCCCCAATAAAATAAGTGCGGCGCAAATTTACCTTCCTCCGCCTCAGGGCTTTCCTGAATAGCGCGATCTTCGGTTTTTTGCAGCCGCAGTGATCGCTGGCCTGGTGGACACAGTAAAAAACTCCCTCGATCTTTCCGCCATCCCTCTCCACCTTCCGCAGCATCCGGGCCGTCAGCCGGTCGAGGCCTTTAAACGTAATCTGCTTTCTTGCGACGCACCCTTGGTTTGAAATAACGTTAATTTCATACCCCGCTTCTGAGAGAAGCTTAATCGCGCGTGTGGCTTTAGGAATAAAATGGAAATCCTTCCACCGCGTGACGTAAGAGCCCATCCCGGGGAACCGATTGATGACGCCATCCCTATCCAAAAAAATAATCTTGGTGTGCGGGTGAGCGGGTTTGCGAGTTTGCGGGTTTGCGGGTGGGTGGTTCATTTATTTTCTCTAAGATATCGAATAAAACCGTTAGCGAGCTTTCGAACACTCATGGACTGGGCATAGCCCGCATCGAAGTTATCTTTGTCGATATACTTTCTATCCAGGGCAACGTACAGAGTTGACTGAACCTCTGAGGCTGACCTTTTGGTATAGGCTAACATTTGAATAAACTGTTGCTTTGTATCACTGTCAAAACCCTCGGCAACATTTAACATACACGATACCGAGGATCGACGAATTTGATCTCTCAGCCCAAAATCTTTCCGAAATCCATCTTTTTCGGTCAAATCATAAACTAAATTGACCAATTTTCTTGCTTCTTTCCAAACATCTATCTCTTCAAAATTCTTAATAACCATCCCAATCAACCCTCTAACCCACTCACTCGCTCACTCGTGCACCCGCTAACCCGTTCACCCGCTAACCCGCGAACCTGAATTAATTCCCAATACTTTGCCCAATTCAAAAAATGCACCCAGGCGTACAGCACTGAAAAAATCAGGCCGTAAATTCCATCCAAAAATCCTTTTTTTCTTATATAAAATTTTATGAAACGCTTGAGCGGTTTTTTCTTCAGCTCATACCAAATTTCTTTCTCAGGGAGGACGCCTTTCACTTCCAGCTCCTCTTCCGCCTCCTTTTGGGAATACCAGTTGTGCCGCGCGATAAACTGCCCGAAAGAGGTAAAGGGGTAGTGTTCCACAGGAGCCTCGATCTTTCCAATCGAGCCATCAACTTTGAGCGATTCATGGATAATCCCCTCATAACGCGCCTTTCCCCTCCTGAAAAAATGCAGACTATAATGGTACCAACCGCCGTACTTCATCCAATGGCCCATAAAAAAATTTTTCTTTTTGAACTGGTAGGCGTTGTGAGGAGAGCCATTGTGCAGGAGCGCCAAGACCTCGTCGCGGAACTCAAGGGTCGCCCGTTCATCCGGATCGATGTGAAGACACCAATCAGAGGTCGCTTTGCTTGTCCCAAGATTTCTTTCAGTGGAAAAGCGTTTCTTATCCCACTTGTTCTGGAACACTTTATCCGTGTAGCGCCGGCAAATCTCAATCGTGCGATCGGAGCTAAAGCCGTCCAGCACCACAATCTCATCGACCCAGGAGGCCACGCTCTTCAGTGTGCCCTCGATAAGGTTTTCGCAGTTCATGGTCATAATTACTGCGCTGACGGTCTGTCTCATTTCTGGCCGCTCGGGTCCGCTTTTTTTAGCTCCCAAAGCTTCGCGTAAGACAAAAACTCGTACATTCCAGCGTTTACCGCCAAAAAAAGCCCGACTACGCCCTGCTTACAGCCGCGCCTTGAAAAGTACACCTCCCAGAAACGGGCGACCATCCGGGTCAGCGTCCCGATAAGCCCTACCCTCTTTTTTTCTTCGTGCCACTTGCGAGCCTGAATATCGGTTTGTTCGTCCAGTTTAGCGATGGCTTCTGTGAAATCTTTGTAGGGGAAATCTAAAACTTCATTTTCTTTCATTTTGAGTCCTCTTTCGGCTTACACGGCCACATTATAGCAGTACCTTCTCAAGGGCTGACACTACTTTTTCCACAGGCAGATGATTGAGGCATCTGCGCCCGAACGGACAAGGCGGAAAATGAAAGTTCTGGTAGCAAGGTCTGCAAGGAACGGGCTCCGTCACC
>CAZDBQ010000089.1:0-3421 GCA_964503765.1 uncultured Planctomycetia bacterium
CCATCCGTTTCATCAAATCCCGACATGATATTCATGTTCTGAATGGCCTGGCCCGCCGCCCCCTTGTCGAGATTATCGATCACCGCGACAATGACCGCCAACTGCTTATCCTCATTAACCCTCAGCCCAATGTCGCAAAAATTGGTATTCACGACGCTCTTTAGCTCCGGAAGCAAGCCGTTGTCGTATACTTTCACAAACGGCTCCTTGGCGTAGAATTTTTTATAAAGCGCCACGAGCTCCTGCGTGTTCATTTTCTTCTTCAACTTGACGTAGATCGTGCTTAAAATCCCCCGGTTAACAGGAAGCAAATGGGGCACAAAAACAACCTCAATCACTTTTTTCGCGGCATGGCTCAGCTCCTGGTTAATCTCAGGGACATGCTGATGCTCAAACAACTTATAGGCCTTGAAGTTTTCGTTTACCTCGGAAAAATTCAGGCTCTTATCGGCTTTTCTGCCGGCGCCCGTTACACCGCTCTTAGCGTCAATCTGGATGGAGTTTGAATCAAACACTCCCTGCTTAACGCCCGGAAGCACTCCCAAAATTGCCCCCGTGGGATAACAACCCGGATTCGCCACAAGGGTTGCGGTCTTTATTTTCTCTCTGTTAATTTCAGGCAATCCGTAAACCGCGTGCCTGAGACTCGGAAGATCTTTATGGGAAACTCGGTAAAATTTCTCGTAAACCTTCTCGTCCTTCAAACGGTAGTCGGCGCTGATATCCACGACCTTCTTCTTTGCCTTCAGAAAAAGTGGGGCGATCTCCATGGATATCGTGTGAGGCAACGATAAAAAAATAAAATCGCTCTTATCCATCGCCTCATCGGCTGAAAAGGCCCGGCACTCCAAGTCGACTTTGTTTCTCAAATAAGGAAAAATATCCTGTAATTTTATGTCACGGTCTTCTTTGCCCGACGTGTAGGTGATCTCGACATGAGGATGATTGACGAGGAGGCGGACCAGCTCCTCTCCGGTGTATCCGGTAGCTCCCACCACACCCACTTTTAACTTCCTAGACTTGGTCGACATACTCGCTCCCACGGTGATTTCAAAGTAAAAAATACATTATAGAGACCTTTTGACAGCATGTCAAAATTAAAAAAATATGGCCGAGCGTAAGGCTCGGCCAATATTACAGTTACAACAATTTTTAAGAATGCTTACTTTTAGGCTTAATGGATTATCTCTTAGAAAATTGGAACCGGCGCCTCGCCCCTTTACGCCCGTATTTTTTACGTTCCTTCATACGGGGATCGCGGGTCAAATAATCGCCGCGACGAAGCAAGGTCTTCAGTGTCTCATCAAACATGACGAGGGCTCTCGAAATGGCATGCCGAACGGCACCCGCCTGGCCCGCCAACCCGCCGCCCCTGACATTCGCGATCACATCCACTTTGTCATTAAGCTGCATGGCTTCCAACGGCTGCCGGACAATCATCTGAAGCGTAGGTCTTCCAAAATATTGTTGAATATCTCTTTTATTGACTTGAATCACACCCGTTCCCTTAAAGAGCAACACACGGGCGGTAGCTTCTTTTCTTCTTCCCATGGCCGCTTCTCTGTTTTCAGGGGCTTTTAGCAAAGTAATTTTTTTCTTTTCAGTGACTGGCGCTGCGGTGGTCATTTATTTCTTTTCCTGTAAAGATTTAATCTTCGGCGCTTGGGCCTGATGAGGATGCTCATTACCCGCATAAACAAGCAGGTGGGTGTACATCCTTTTGCCGAGGATTGACTTCGGGAGCATCCCCTTAACCGCGTGCTTAATCGGATGTGTGGGATCTTCCCTCATTACTCTTTCAAATGTTCTTTCTCTTTGACCACTGGGAAAACCGGAATAGTTCTTATAGATCTTAGTTTTTTCCTTGGTGCCAGTGACGATGATTTCTTTAGCGTTAATAACTATAACCCCTTCACCTGTTTCAACATGGGGCGTATAGTCGGTCTTGTTTTTACCCATCAAGACACGGCTTATCTTGGCGGCAAGACGGCCCATCACCTGCCCTCGGGCGTCAATCACCTGCCATTTTCTATTCGTATAATCTTTTTTATTAGCGAAAAAAGTAGACATCAATTCTCCTTAAAACAAAGAGGAGATAAGATAACATCCAACACTTAGAATGTCAATAGGTTTAAACCAGGGAACGGAGTGCGTGATCGAGGGTTTCGTGGCGAAAATGAAACCCCCTCTGGGTAAGCTTCTGCGGCTGAACACGCTGTCCCGTAAGAAGCAAGGCGGACATCTCGCCCAGCAGAATTTTAAGAACAAAACCTGGAACCGGAAACACTGACGGCCTACGCATGACATGGCCCAGCGTCCTGGCAAACTCCCCCATCGTAACAGGATTGGGCGCGGTTAAATTAAGAGGCCCGCGAATTTCATTGTCCTCCAGGGCCTTCAGGATTCCTCCTACTTCGTCCTCGATATGAACCCAACTCATCATCTGCTCTCCGCTGCCCAAGGGGCCGCCCAGGAACATTCGAAACGGCGTGATCATTTTAGCTAATGCCCCGCCTTCCCTGGCAAGCACAATGCCGGTCCTTAAATTGACCACCCGGACATCGAACGATTCAGCCCTTCTAGCTTCTTTCTCCCACTGGGCGCAAACCCCCGAAAGAAAATCAGAACCACCTGCCGATTCTTCATTTAAAATCTCGTTTCCGCGAGAACCATAAAAGCCTATCGCCGAGGCGTTGAGAAGTACTTTAGGCCTTGCCTTGGCCTGAATGATCGCGTCCACAATGGTTTTGGTAGTCTGCACGCGACTATCTCTTAATTGATTCTTCTGATTTTGGGTCCACCGTTTACCCGCGATAGGCTCCCCTGAAAGGTTGATGACGGCATAGGCGCCCTCAAGCTCCTTCGTCCACTCCCCAGGCCTTGAAGGATCCCACAACACCTCTCGTCCAAGCGTGGCCGCGCCTCCAGAAGACAGCTTTCTCCTAAGGCAAACCAAGTCGTATTTTTGCGAAAGCGCCTTCGCCAATGGCCTGCCTACTAAACCCGTTATTCCGCAAGCGACAATTTTCACTAATCTTTATGCCCAAACCTTTCGTTCAATGCCTTAATCCTGTCGCCCCACCAATCCTTGAGCACTTTCTCCCCTTTGGGCTTCTTCTCTTCTTCCTCTTTTGGCCCCTTTGACGGCACGCCGTCGATGGGTTTACCGATCTTATCTTTTCCGGCGTCGCGCTTTCCTTTTACTCGGTAAACATCCACAAGTCCGTCAAAGTCACTATCCTCTTCCTTCCAAACCATGACGTAGCCGGGAACTTTGGGCGTGTGCGGGCCATAGGAAATCATGCCCCACTCGGTGAGTTGTCTCTTGTCAATTTTGCCGTCAAAATTTCGGTCGTTCTCCTTAAGAATCAAAGTCCTGCCTTTTAAAAACGCCTTGAACTGATCCGGAATCCCGTCACGG
>CAZDBQ010000090.1:0-2834 GCA_964503765.1 uncultured Planctomycetia bacterium
TGAGAGAGCACGTTCCGTTTGGAATTATGAGAGAGCTTCACCGGTGGGGCGCTCACGCGATGATCATCACGGTTTGGCTTCATATGTTCCGCGTGTTTATGACAGGCTCCTACAAACCACCCCGTGAGTTTAACTGGGTCATCGGAGTCATCCTTCTTGTATTAACCATGTTGCTCAGCTTTACGGGCTACCTCCTTCCGTGGGACCAATTAGCCATGTGGGCCATCACGGTAGGCAGCAACATGGCCAGAGCGACGCCTTTTCTGGGTCACGAGGGTCCGGGCGCGGCGCTACTCTCTATCGGGGATATCCAGCTGGTTCACGCGGGGAGTGACGTGCGTTTTGCTCTCTTGGGCGGCCGCTTTGTAGGCGCGGGTGCCCTGCTTCGCTTTTACATTCTTCATTGCGTGGCGATCCCCACGGCAGTGGTTATCCTGATGTCCGTTCACTTCTGGAGAATTCGAAAGGACGGTGGAATAAGTGGTCCTTTATAACGATAAATGCTAGAAGCCATTAAAGAATTTTTTAACGCCGTTTCATCGCCTGTCACCATCTTCACCTCCGCCACGGTTTTCCTTGTCCTTTTTGTGACGTTTCCAAGGCAAGCGACCTCCCGCTGGGTCAGCATTCCTTTGCTTGCGGCAGTTCTCGCGTTTTTTGGCATCGGATTAACGGATAAGCATTTCCGGGGCATCGTAAGCACTCCCGACAACGTTCCCATCGTAGGCATGATCTTTATCTTCGGGTTCTTCACCTGGTACGCGATGAGAAAAGCGGTGGACAACGACAAGCGTATTGAAAAAGGGGAGCCCACCCTTGAGCAGGCAGAAGCCAACGAGAAGGTACTTGTCTTTCCCTATCTTATTTTCATAGAATTTGTTGTCGCGCTGGCCTACGCCGTGGGACTCGTCCTCTGGTCTATTTTTTTGAAAGCGCCGCTGGAAGAGCCCGCCAACCCGACCGTTTCACCCAACCCCAGCAAAGCACCTTGGTATTTTCTGGGACTTCAGGAGATGCTGGTCTACTTTGACCCCTGGATCGCCGGTGTCCTCTTGCCGACGCTTATTATCGTGGGACTGTGCGCGATTCCTTACCTGGATAGAGACCCCAAAGGCTCCGGTTACTATTCGTTCAAGGGCCGCAAGGCTGTCATCAGTTTTTTTCTTTTTGGATTCTGGATCCTCTGGAACCTTCTCATTATCATGGGAACCTTTTTGAGGGGACCCAATTGGAATTTCTTTGGCCCCTTTGAGACTTGGGATGTCCACAAGGTCGTACCGTTGGTGAACGTAAACCTTTCCGAGCTTATTTTCATTAAATGGCTGTCGTGGGGACTTCCCAAGCAGTGGTACCTGAGGGAAGCGCCGGGCATTCTCCTCGTGGGGCTATACCTCATGATCCCGCCGGCCATTCTCGCGAAAGGAGCCCTTATAAAGGCTTATAAAAAACTGGAGCCTATCCGGTACAGCATCTTGACCATGCTGGTTCTCATGATGATGTCGCTTCCGATCAAGATGTACCTACGCTGGGCCTTCAATCTAAAATACCTCGTGGCCATCCCAGAATTTTTCTTTAACATCTAGCCCATGGCCAAGCAATCACCCTCTCTTTACAGCATCTCCAAAACATTCATGTGGTTTGCCATTGTCAGTATTATTTTGACGGCTAGCCTCGTTGCCATCGTGCTCATGGATCATTCCAGGGAATGGAAGGTCTGGCAAAAACAATTTATCGTGATGAAAGCGCAAAAGACAGCCGATGAACTCCGCAAGGCGGGAGAAAAAGTTGACAAGCAAAAGCTAGAGTCCTTAAAAAAACAAGTCCAGGAAGCGGAAACAGCTTTTAAAACTCACAAGAAGGACTACGAGTCCTTGCAAAAGGAACTCTCAGTCCTTGATTCAAAAGTAATAAAAACAAAAACCCGCGCCCAGGACCTAAAGCAATTCCAGGATTCTTACAAATATTATTTTGAAGAATACTCACTTCACAAGGATCAGCGCGCCGCCGACTATGAAAAAAAGCTTAAGCGCCTGGAGCCCGAGATGCTTCAATTAAAATTGGAGCTTGAGAAGCTAGAACAGGCCAAAGAGGGCAAGGAAGCTGCCGCACAGGCTTTCTTAGCCAAGGAAAGCGCTCTAAAAAAAGAAATCAATGCCGTTCTTGATGAAAAAACGCGTTTGCAGAAAAAGTTTGACCTCATAAAGCCCACTCTCGCCAAAGATGCCTTAAACGCGCCGATGCTGGATTTTCTAGCGCCCACTCTTGAGATTCAGCAGGTTGTGCTAGAAGATCTGCAGGATGATTACCACTTCGCGAAAACCCAAAAAGTAGACCGTTGCATGACCTGCCATTTGGGAATCGACCAGAAAGGTTTCGAGGACGCCCCTCAACCCTTCAGGACTCACTCTAAGCTCGACCTGTACCTGGGGGCAAGCTCTCCACACCCGATAGAAAAAATCGGGTGTACGGTTTGCCACGGAGGGAATGGCCACTCGGTGAGCTTCAAAGACGCCGCCCATACGCCACAAAGTGAGGAGCAGGCAAAAGTCTGGGCAAAAAAATATCACTGGCAGATGCTTGAAAAATGGGAGACAAAAATGCTCCCGTTGAATCACGCGGAGGCGGCTTGCGCGAAGTGTCACACCAACACGGTCGAAGTCCCTCAGGCGCCAAAGTTAAATCAAGGACGAAAACTCGCGGAAACGCATGGCTGTTTCAGTTGCCACAAGGTCGCGGGATTCGAAAATCACTGGAAAGTAGGCCCGGACCTTCAAAATATCAAGAGCAAGGTGGATAAGGACTGGGTAGTCCGTTGGCTGCAGGACCCGAAGGCG
>CAZDBQ010000091.1:0-13100 GCA_964503765.1 uncultured Planctomycetia bacterium
GAAAAGCGGCGAGCTTGACCGGAAAAAACTCGCCTGGCATGTTTTCAGCCACCCCAACGATTTAAAGAAGCTGAATATCCTGATCCATCCGGCGGTTATTTTTGAATGTTTCAAAATGATTGAGCAATTTAAGAGAAAAAAAGGGCTCTTAGTGCTGGACGTGCCGCTTCTTTTTGAGTCCAAAATGGAGGGCTTGGCGGATCACACGGTGGTGGTTTATTCCAAGAAGGGAAAAATGATTGGCCGCGCCAAAAAAAGGGGACTGCCGGAAGATTTGGCGAAAAAGATTCTGTCCGCTCAGTGGCCGTTGGAAAAGAAGAAAAAGTTGGCCGATTTTTTGATTGAAAACAACGGCTCATTAGCCGATTTGGAGAAGCAGGTTTTGAAGTTGTCAGAGAAGTTTCAAGCGTAACTTAAACAAGGAGAAATACAAAAGATGGACATCGATTTAGCTAAACTTAAAAAAATGAAAATGGCCGAGCTGAACGCGTTGGCGCACCAGCTCAAGGTCAACGGCGTGAGCGGCATGAAAAAGCAGGATTTGATTTTTAAGATCCTTCAAGCCCAGCCTGAGAAAGGCGGGGGCGTCATGACCGGGGAAGGAGTGCTTGAAATCCTGCAGGATGGTTTCGGTTTCTTGCGTTCACCCAATTATAACTATTTGCCCTGCCCGGATGATATTTACGTCTCGCCCTCCCAGATCCGTAAGTTCAATCTGAGAACCGGCGACACGGTGGCCGGACAAATTCGCCCGCCGAAAGAGGGAGAGCGCTATTTCGCGATGCTGATGGTCGAGCAGGTGAATTTTGAAAATCCCTCGGAAGGTAAGGAGAAGATCCAGTTTGACGATTTAACGCCGCTCTACCCCAAAGAAAAGTGGCAGCTGGAGTCGTCACCGACTGAGGTTTCTACCCGGATCATGGATCTCTTGTCACCCATCGGTAAGGGCCAGAGAGGGCTCATCGTCGCGCCGCCTTACAGCGGAAAGACGGTTCTTCTTCAGAAGATCGCCAACAGCATTACCACCAATCATCCGGACGTGATGTTGATTGTGCTGTTGATTGATGAACGCCCTGAGGAAGTGACGGACATGCAGCGCTCGGTGAAGGGCGAAGTCATCAGTTCCACGTTTGATGAGCCTGCCGAACGCCATGTGCAGGTCGCTGAGATGGTGATCGAAAAGGCCAAACGACTTGTCGAATGCAAAAAAGATGTCGTCATTTTGCTCGACAGCATCACGCGTTTAGCGCGCGCCTACAACACGACGGTCCCGCACTCGGGAAAAATTCTCTCGGGCGGTGTGGACTCTAACGCGCTTCACAAGCCTAAGCGGTTTTTCGGGGCGGCGCGTTGTCTCGAAGAGGGTGGGAGTCTTACAATCATCGCCACGGCCCTCGTTGATACGGGGAGCCGCATGGACGAAGTCATTTTTGAAGAGTTTAAGGGCACCGGAAATATGGAAACCCAGCTCGACAGAAATCTCTTCCAACGGAGAATATATCCCGCCATCGATATCAAGCGGTCCAATACCCGCAAAGAAGAGCTTTTGGTCGCCGGCGAGGATTTGGCCAAAATCTGGGTCTTGAGAAAGGTGTTGAACGAGCTCAACTCGACCGAGGCGATGGAGCTTTTGATTGAGAAGATCTCGAAAACCAAGACCAACAAACTGTTTTTGCAGAGCATGAACAAGGTATAAAAGCACAGGAGATAAAAATGAAAGAAAAAATACACCCGAAGTATTACGACACGACGATCACCTGCATTTGCGGGAACGTGATCCACACGCGCTCGACTAAACAGAATATCCGAGTGGAAATCTGCGCAAGCTGCCACCCTTTCTTTACCGGGAAGCAGAAATTTATGGATAGCGCCGGACGCGTCGAGAAGTTCCAGAAGAGGTACGCCAAGAAGGTGAAATGAGATTTCTAAAGAAGGCCGAAGAGAAACTCAGGCGCTTCAAAGAAGTCGAGAGAGAGCTTCAAGACCCGGTTGTGACGCGGGATCAATCCCGCGTCAAGGAACTCGGAAAAGAGTTCAGAGCCCTTCAGAGGATTGTGGTGCTTTATCAGGAATATCTCAAAATACAAAATGAGATCTCCGAGGCACAGAAAATTCTGAATGAAAAAGACCAGGCGGCTGAGCTCTTGGCGATGGCGGCGCACGAAGTTGAGGTCCTTGAGGGTAAAAGGAAGAAGGTCGTCCACGACCTGGAAAACCTGCTGATCCAAGAGGATCCGATGCTGGTCAAGAACGCGCTCCTGGAAATACGCGCGGGCACCGGGGGGCTGGAGGCGGGGCTCTTCGCGGCGGACCTTTTCCGAATGTACTCCAAATTCGCGGTCGAATCCGGATTTAAGTTTGAGGTTTTGTCCAGTTCGCCCAACGAAGCGGGTGGGTTTAAGGAAGTGATCACCGCTATCACCGGGGCAGGCGCTTACGGACGCTTCAAATTTGAAAGCGGCACCCATCGTGTGCAGAGAGTCCCGGCCACGGAAGGGCAGGGCCGCATTCATACGTCAGCGGTCACCGTGGCGATTCTGCCGGAAGCGGAGGAAGTGGACGTCGAGATAAAACCGGAGGATATCCGTATCGACGTTTTCCGGTCGGGAGGCCCAGGAGGGCAGAGTGTTAATACGACGGATTCAGCCGTGCGCATCACTCATCTGCCCTCAGGCCTTGTGGTCAGCTGCCAGGACGAAAAATCGCAGTTAAAAAATAAGCAGAAGGGGCTTAAAATTTTACGGGCAAGGCTTTTTGAGAAAATTACCAGTGAGCACAACGCCGCGATCGCTAAACAGCGGAAGCAGCAGGTGGGATCCGGAGACCGGAGCGAAAAAATAAGGACCTATAATTTTCCGGATCGCCGTGTCACGGACCACCGGATCGGCCTGACGATCTACAATTTGGAGGCGGTCATGGAGGGAGAGATTGGACAATTCGTTGACGCGCTTTACGAGGCTGAGCTTGCTAAAGACTAATTTTTCGAAAGATAATATTTTATTTTTGAAAGGAATTGAAAACCGGCTTTCACGCGATCGTGTCCCTTCGGCGCATTATGAAGCGGAGAGCCTGGTCAGGCATTTTGGCCTGATGAACCGGCTGGAATTTTTTACCGGCGAAAAGTCGCTTTCACTTCATGCCAGACGAACCATCGAGCGCGCGCTGAAGGCGAGATTGCAGGGGATGCCCTTATCGTATCTTTTGAAGGAGAGTGATTTTTTCGGGACCCGGTTTTTTGTTACAAAAGATACTTTAATCCCCAGGCTTGAGACGGAAGGGCTGGTGGCTGAGGCGATTAAAATCCTCGAGAAAATGTCATCCCCGCCCAAAATCCTCGATATTGGGACAGGTTCGGGTTGTATCGCGGTTTGTTTGACAATGGCGAAACCAGGTTGTAGAATGACGGCTCTTGATATTTCTTCCAAGGCGCTTAAAATAGCTCGTAAGAATATTGATTTCCATGGGTTAAGAGGAAAGATAAAGCTTCTAAAAAGCGATCTTTTTGAAGGGTTGTCCCGGAAGGAAGAGCGTTCTTGGGATATGATTGTCTCAAATCCTCCCTATATTCCTAAAGACGAGCTGAGGGATTTGCCCAAAGAGGTGCTCTCAGAACCCAAGCGGGCTTTAGACGGCGGGCCGGAAGGCTTGGCAGTGATTCATCGTCTTTTGGCGCAATCGCCTCTTTATCTTAAGAAGGGCGGGTGGCTTCTGGTGGAGATAGGGAAGGGCCAGGCACGGCCGTTGGCCAAAAAAATATTAAAGGAAAAAGTTTTCGTGCATTTAAGATTTATCAAGGACTACGCAGGAATTGACAGGATTTTAGTGGCTCAACATGGATAAGATTGTCATTGAAGGCGGCAGACGCCTCGAAGGCGTGATTGAGGTGAGCGGCGCTAAGAACGCGGCGCTGCCTATTCTGGCCGCTACTGTTCTTTCTAAAGAGCCGTCGGTGGTGAAAAATGTTCCGCAGGTGGCGGACGTTTTTACGATGGTAAGGATTTTGAAGTCTATGGGCGCCAAGGTGCAGCACAACGGGAATACCGTTGCTGTGGATCCCTCGAATATCAAGAACCCCGTCCTGACTTACAAGCTCGTGAGTACGATGCGCGGGTCGATTTGCTTTCTAGGGCCCTTTTTGGCTAGATACGGCTCCGCTCAGGTGTCGTTTCCAGGCGGCTGCGTGATAGGCCCGCGCCCGATCGATTTGCATTTAAAGGGAATCAAGGCGCTCGGCGCTGAGGTGTCGCTCGAGCATGGTTACGTGATGGCCAAGGTCAAAAAACTCAAAGGCGCGCGCATTTATCTGGGAGGCGCTTTTGGCTCCAGCGTATTGGCTACGGCCAATGTCATGATGGCGGCCACGATGGCAAGCGGGAGAACCGTCATTGACAGCGCGGCCTGCGAACCCGAGATCGTTGATTTGGGGAATTTTTTGAAGAAGATGGGGGCCAAGATTGAGGGCCTGGGTTCGCCTTCGGTTGAGATCGAGGGCGTGAAGCGTTTGGGCGGCGCGAATTATTCGTTGATTCCCGACCGCATTGAAGCCGGCACTTACATGATTGCTTCCGCCGTCACGAAGGGCGACGTGACCATCAAGAATATGAATCTAAATATGCTCGGAGCGATGCTGGATAAGCTGAGAGAAGCGGGCGTCATGATCACCGAGAAAAATAATCATGTGCGCATCCGTCGGGAGAGGGTCTTGCGCCCGATATCGGTGACGACGCTGCCGTATCCCGGTTTTCCGACAGACCTGCAGGCACAGATGATGGCTCTGATGTGCGTGGTGCCAGGAATCAGCGTGATTACAGAAAAAATTTATCCAGAACGCTTTATGCATGTGAGCGAGTTAAACCGTATGGGTGCCAACATCATGCTGGAAGGTCCCAGTGCCATTGTAAGCGGTAAAAAGAAATTAAGCGGCGCGCCCGTGATGGCTTCGGATTTAAGGGCCAGCGCCGGACTTGTCCTGGCGGGGCTGGTAGCTGAAGGAAACACGGATATTTCGCGCGTCTATCATTTGGACCGCGGTTACGAAAATTTGGTCTCCAAACTTCAGAGTTTGGGAGCTAAGATAAGAAGAGAGAAAGAGATACGCTAAAAAAAGGGGTGAGATAAATGGCAGTAGTGATTCGATTGAAGACAATGGGCACGAAGAAAAAGATAAAGCACAGGCTGGTGGTGACCGATTCTAAGTTTCCGCGCAACGGACGCTTTATTGAAGAAGTGGGCTACTGGGATCCTTCCAAGGAACCCGCGATAGTGAGCGTGAAGACTGAGCGTGTCGAGCATTGGATGAAGCTAGGCGCCAAACCCTCTGAGACCGTCAGATCCATTTTGAAAAAAGCGGGCATGAAGCTTAAGTAAAATTTTAAATCTTAAATTTTAGATTTTACATTTTAGATTTAATTTATTGCTCATATGAAGATTGATATTTTGACGCTCTTCCCTGGAATGTTTGATTCGTTTGTCGTGCATTCCATTTTGAAGCGGGCGATTGAAAAGAAGCTTGTGACGATTAAGACGCATGACCTGCGTCATTACACGCATGACCGTCATCGGACTTGTGACGATAGGCCTTTTGGCGGCGGCCCCGGAATGCTGATGAAACCGGAGCCGATTTTTGAGGCGGCCCAGAAACTTTTTAGCAAGAAGCAAAACAGCAGAAATTTTCGATTTATTTACATGACACCGCAGGGGGCGCGGTTCAATCAGAAAAAAGCCAGGCAGCTGGCAGGCGTGAAGCAGCTTGTTTTTCTCTGTGGCCATTATGAAGGGGTAGACCAGCGCGTAATCGATGAGCTCGTCACGGACGAGATCTCGATCGGGGATTATATCCTCACGGGCGGGGAGCTTCCGGCAATGGCCGTCATCGAGTCGGTGGTGAGGCTCCTGAAAGGCGTGCTGGGGCGGGAGGAATCAAAGGAATTTGAATCTTTCTCCCAAAATCTGTTAGAATACCCCCAATACACCCGGCCCGCGGCTTACCGCGGGCTTAAAGTTCCCCCCGTACTTTTGTCGGGGAACCACAAAGCGATAGAGCTTTGGAGGCAAAAAGAGGCCACTAAGCTCACGAAAAAGAGACGGCCAGACCTTTTAAAGAAAACAAAATAAGAAATAGGGAGAGATAAAATGCATCCGAAAATTAAGGCTCTTGAGGAAGAGCAGCTAAGCAAAAATATTACCCGATTTAAGATCGGGGACAGTGTACGTGTTGCTGTGAGAGTAGAGGAAGCGGACAAGACCCGTACCCAGAATTTTGAGGGAGTGGTGATCAAGAAGCAGGGCTCGGGGATCCGTGAAAGTTTCACCGTTAGACGCATCTCCTTTGGAGAGGGTGTGGAAAGAAACTTTCCGCTTCATTCGCCGACGGTGCAAAAAATAGAAGTCATCCGGTCGGGTAAAGTGCGCCGCTCCAAACTCTATTATTTGAGGAAATCCACAGGCAAGAAAGGGCGAATTGAAGAAGAGCGAAAGCGCGAAGAGGTCGATTCTCCTTCAGCATGACAGGTCTTTTCTAGAGAAAGGTTTTTCATCCCTGGCGGGCGTGGATGAGGCGGGAAGAGGTCCTTTAGCGGGGCCGGTCGTCGCCTCAGCCGTGATCGTCAGGGATTTTTCATTTTCGTCCCGAATTGACGACTCAAAGAAAATGACCGCTGAAGCCAGGGCGACTGCCTACGAGGAAGTTCTTGAAAAGGGGCTCGTGGGCATCGGGATCGTCGAGGCCCAGACGATTGACGAGATCAACATTTTTCAGGCGACGTTGAGGGCGATGGAAGAGGCCGTCATGAAATTAAAAGAAACGCCCGGCTGCATTTTAATTGACGGCAACAGAACGCCGAAGCTTCCCTTCAAGCAGTTCGCGATTGTGCACGGAGACGCGATTTCTTTTTCAATCGCCTGCGCCTCGATTGTCGCGAAAGTAACGCGGGACAGGATGATGGAGTATTACGACGAGCTCTATCCCGAGTACGGATTCAGGAACCACAAAGGCTATGGCACGGAAGCGCATGTGGGGGCGTTAAAAAAGTACGGCCCGTGTAGGATACACCGAAGAAGCTTTGAACCCGTAAAAGGATTAGTAAGCAGCGGCAAATCTTATGGAAACTCTCTTAATTGTTGATTTCGGCTCTCAGTATAATCAGCTGATTGCCCGGCGGGTACGCGAAGCGAAAGTTTTCTGCGAAATTGTACCGCCTTCCATCAGCTTGTCGGAGATTCGCTCAAAAAAGATCCGGGGAATCATCCTTTCCGGCGGCCCCGCCAGTGTTTACCAAAAAAATTCACCTAAGCTAAATCCTGATCTTCTAAAATTGGGCGTGCCTATTTTGGGAATATGCTACGGCATGCAGACTCTCGCGCACACGCTTGGAGGACGCGTCCACCGCGCGCGTTTTCGCGAATATGGTCACGCAGAACTCATTCTCTCCAAAAAATGCGGAGTGCTTTTTCGCAATGTCCCTAAAAAGACAATCTCCTGGATGAGTCACGGCGATTATGTGGCGAAGATGCCGCCGGGTTTTTCGAAAACGGCCTATACGGGCAGTACGCACGCGGCGGCGTTTGAAAATCCCATCTCCCGCATCTATGGCGTGCAATTTCATCCCGAGGTCGCCCATACCCAGTACGGGCGTCGTGTCATCGACAATTTCCTTTTTGGCGTCTGCCGCTTTGGGAAAACCTGGACGATGAAAAATTTTATTCACGAGGAGATACAGAAGATCCGCCGCAAGGTCGGCAACCGAAAAGTGATCTTGGGGCTATCGGGCGGCGTGGATTCGTCCGTGGCGGCTGCCATTCTGTCGCGCGCGATCGGAAAACAGCTCGTCTGTATTTTTGTGAACAATGGACTTCTCCGTAAAAATGAAGTGGAAGGCGTGCGCCGCGCGTTCTCAGGGAAATTCAAGATCGATCTGCACGTCGTGGACGCGGAGAAGCGGTTTTTGAAAAAGCTCAAAGGAGTCGTCGATCCTGAGCGTAAGCGGAAAATCATCGGGCATGAATTTATCTACGCGTTCGATCGTGAGGCGCATCGGATCAAGGGTGTTGATTTTTTGGCGCAGGGTACGCTTTATCCCGACGTCATCGAGAGCGTCTCGGCTTTTGGCGGCCCTTCAGCCGTCATTAAGTCACATCATAATGTCGGTGGGTTGCCCGCCAAAATGAAGCTAAAACTGATCGAGCCTTTGAGAGAACTTTTCAAGGACGAAGTACGCGTGCTGGGGCGTACGATGGGCCTCCCCGAGTATCTCGTCGGGCGTCATCCTTTCCCGGGTCCCGGACTTGCCGTGCGCGTTCTGGGAGATATCACAAAACAGCGCTGTGACATTTTGCGTGAAGCCGATGCCCGTTTTATCGAAGAGATTCGGAAAGCCGGACTTTATGACAAAATTTGGCAGGCCTTCGCGGTCCTTTTACCGGTGAAATCTGTCGGCGTCATGGGGGATGAACGCACTTATGAAAACGTGGTCGCGCTCCGGGCTGTGACGAGCACCGATGGCATGACCGCGGACTGGTTTGAGATTCCCAAAGACGTGCTCGGCAGGATTTCCAATCGCATTATCAATGAAGTTAAGGGTGTCAACCGCGTAGTTTACGACGTAAGCTCCAAGCCCCCAGCCACGATTGAATGGGAATAATTCGCGAGCGGTAAATGAAATCTGATTTTGTTCACCTGCATGTTCATTCGCAGTACAGCCTCCTGGACGCGGTCTGCCCGATAGATGATTTGGCGGAGCTGGCCAAGGACCTGGGAATGCCCGCCCTGGCGATCACCGACAACGGAAACATGTTCGGCGCCATTGAGTTCTACAGTGCCTGCCTCAAGGCAAAGATAAAGCCTATCATCGGGGCGGAAGTTTACGTCGCCCCCCAAAGCCGCTTCGAACGTTCTACCCATGGGCTGCACGGCGCCTCTTACCCGTTGGTTCTATTATGCAAAGATCACGCCGGTTACCGGAATTTGATGGAGCTTGTCACGATCGGTTATGTGGAAGGTTTTTATTACCGGCCCCGCGTCGACAAGGAAGTCTTAAAAAAATATTCGCAGGGTTTGATAGCTCTCTCCGGAGGCCTGCGCGCAGAGATACCACATCTCCTCAACATCGGCCAGGCGGAGAAGGCCCACCAGTCGGCGCTTCAGTATCTCGAAATTTTTGGGAAAGATAATTTTTATCTTGAGATCATACACAGCGGGCTCAAGGAGCAGGAACGCGCCAACGACGAAATTATAAAGCTTTCGCGGAAGGTGGATATTCCGCTCGTGGCAGCCAACGACGTTCATTATTTGAAGCGTGAATTCTCGCGCGCACACGAAATTTTAATGTGCATTCAGACGCAAACTACGCTGGATGATCCCAACCGTTTCCGTCCCCAGTCAGATGGGTTTTATTTTAAGACAGCGGGGGAAATGAAGGAGGCCTTCAAGGACACTCCCGAGGCTATCTCCAACACCGTCAAAATTGCTGAAAGGTGCAACCTGGAGCTTGATTTTACAAAAACGCATGTGCCTCAATTCATTCCACCCACAGGCAAATCCCAGGAAGAGCATTTAAAAGAACTGACCCATCAGGGCCTGAGGGAACGATACCAGCCCATGAGCGAAACGGTTGAAAAACGCGCGGCGCATGAGCTGGCCGTGATTCAAAAAAGCGGTTACACGAGTTATTTTTTGATCGTTTGGGACTTTGTGCGTTTTGCCAAGCAGAAGGGGATTCCGGTCGGGCCGGGAAGGGGATCCGCCGCGGGCAGTGTGGTCAGTTACGCGCTTGGGATCACGGACATTGACCCGCTTCGTTACGACCTTCTCTTTGAGAGATTCTTAAATCCCGAGCGCGTCAGTATGCCTGATATAGACATCGATTTCTGTTACGAAAACCGCGATGAGGTGATCCGATACGTCACCGAGAAATATTCCAAGGACAATGTAGCCCAGATCATCACGTTCGGGACCATGATGGCCAAGGCCGTTATACGCGATGTCGGGCGCGTGATGAGTATTCCCTACGGAGAAGTGGATAAAATTGCCAAGCTTATTCCCACGGAGTTGGAGATTACCATTGAAATGGCCCTTGAGCGCGAGCCCGAGCTAAAAGCCCTGTACAAAACCAATCCCCAGATCACGGAGCTGATCGACACCTCACGCGTCCTTGAGGGGATGACTCGTCACGCCTCGACCCACGCCGCGGGTGTGGTGATAAGCGAACGGCCCTTAAGGGAACACGTCCCGCTTTTTAAGACGGGAGACGGGCAAATCTCCACGATGTATGCGATGGAGAGCCTTGAAAAAATAGGCCTCCTTAAGATGGACTTTCTGGGACTTCGTACACTGACAGTGATTGACGATACTCAAAAAATCATTAAGCGCATCCAAAAAAAAGAAGTGAGCTGGAGCGAGATACCTCTGGATGACTCAAAAACGTTTGACATGCTTTGCCGGGCGCAGTCCATCGGTGTGTTCCAGCTTGAAAGTTCGGGGATGCGGGATATTTTAAAAAAATTGAGGCCGGACAAGTTTGAGGACCTGATCTCCATTCTTGCTCTGTACCGCCCGGGGCCTATCGGCTCCGGCATGGTGGATGACTTTATAAAAAGAAAACATGGCCTGGTTCCCATTGTTTACGATCATCCGCTGCTTGAGCCCGTTCTGAAAGATACGTACGGGATTATCGTTTTCCAAGAGCAAATCATGAAAATAGCCAATATCCTGTCGGGATTTTCACTGGCAAAGGCCGATTCTTTGCGGCGCGCCATTTCCAAAAAAAAGGAAGACGTCATGCAGGAAGCCAGGGCAGACTTTGTCGAGGGCGCCGTAAAGAACAGCATTGATAAAAGAATTGCCGACAAGGTCTTCAATTTTATCGCCCATTTTGCCGGTTACGGGTTTAACAAAAGCCACTCGGCCGCTTACGCGATGATCTCTTACCGCACCGCCTACCTTAAAGCCAATTATCCGGTGGAGTTTATGACCGCCCTTCTCTCAAGCGAAAAAGACAATACCGACAAGGTGGTGTTGTACATCGATGAGGCCAAACGCATGGCCATCAAGGTCTTGCCGCCGGATGTGAATGAGAGCTTTCCGCAATTCACCGTGGTGGGAGGCGACACGATCCGCTTCGGGCTTTCGGCCGTTAAAAACGTGGGGCAGACGGCGATTGACGCCATTATCCAGGGCCGCATCAAGCAAAACAGGTTCAAATCTTTTTTTGATATGGCCGAACATGTGGATCTCCGGGTGGTGAACCGCAAAGTGCTTGAGAGTCTCATTAAGTGCGGGGCGTTTGATTCGACGGGGCTTTTCAGGTCGCAGCTTTTTGCCATCGTGGACCAGGCGCTTTCGATGGCCGGCGAGATCCAGAAGGACCGCGAGAGTGGCCAGAAATCCTTTTTTGATTCGTTTGAAAAAGAGCCGACGTTCCAAAAAAATTTTCAAAACATCCCCAGCATTCCCGAGTGGGCGGAGAGTGAGCTGCTTCTCAATGAAAAGGAGATGCTCGGTTTTTACGTCACGGGGCATCCCTTGACCCGCTACCAGAAGGAGCTTAAAAGTTACTCGACGGTTTCAACGGCGCGCCATACCACGAGGAGAGACGGGGAAGAGGTGGTGCTGGGAGGGCTTGTGAGCAAGCTCAAGTTTACCCAAACCAAGCGCAATAAAGAAAAAATGGCGATTGTTACGCTTGAAGACTTGGAGGGGACGATGGATCTTTTGGTGTTCCCTAAGACTTTCAAAGAGTACGGCCATTACTTGGCCAAGGACGCGATTCTCTTTTTTAAGGGCAATCTTGACAAGAAAGAGCAGGACCCAAAGCTTTTGGTGAGCGAGATTACTCCCATAAATGAGGTGCACAAAAAATTCACGCGCAGTATTCACGTGAAGCTTCTCCAGCAGGGCCTCGAAGAAAATACACTAAAGGGCCTGCAGGAAATTCTATCCCAGCATCCCGGCAGCATCCCCGTTTATCTTGAATTTGTGGACAAGGAAAACATCCGCTCGCAGATGCTTGTCGACAGAACCCTGTTTGTCCGCCCCAACGAATCGCTCGTCGAATCTCTCCAAAAAATGCTAGGCGAGGAAGCCGTCAGCCTCAAGATTTAGATTAAATGTGTTAGCGGGTTTGCGGGTTAGCGAGTTAGCGGGTGAACGGGTTAAATGAACATCCTCGAACTCGCAAACCCGTTCACTCGCTCACCCGCTTACCAATAATTGACAGCGTAAGTTCTTATGTGATAATATCATACAGAATTTTACCGATGCATTCCTAAGCGTGGGAGGGCAAGAAGTGGCGATCACAAAAAAAGACATCGTTCTTAAGATTGCAAATGAGACCGGGATCAAGCAGATTGATGTAAAGCGTGTCGTACAAAGCGCTTTGGACAAAATGACGGAATATTTGGCCCAGGGCCACACCGTTGAACTCAGGAATTTTGGTATTTTTAAGGTTAAGTCCAGGCGCGGCCGCTTAGGACGCAATCCCAGAACAGGTCAGGAAGTGCCGGTGCCTCCCAAAAAGGTGGTGGTATTTAAGCCGGGCCTGATCATGAAAAGGGATGTGAAGTAATTCCATTAGGGGTAAAGGGATAAGCGAAGGGTTAAGGGGCGCTTACCCCTTATCCCTTTTTTCGTTTTAAGGGGTCTTATGGCAATCCAGCGGTTAAGAGGCACTCAGGATATTTATGGCGACCAGGCCAGGCAGTTTCAGGCCGTAGAGGTTATCGCCAGGGAAGTATTCCAACTCTTTGGATTTGAAGAACTTCGCACGCCTGTGATGGAGGAGAAGGAGCTCTTTACGCAGGCGTTGGGGACCGCCACGGATGTGGTGCAGAAGGAAATGTACGAATTTCAGGATCGCTCTCAAATTCATGTGGCGCTGCGGCCTGAAGGCACCGCGGGAGTTGTCCGGGCTTATCTTGAAAATAGTTTTGACAAGACTCAAGGCCTTTCAAAATTTTATTACATGGGGCCCATGTTCAGAAGCGAACGGCCCCAGGCCGGGCGTTTGCGCCAATTTCACCAAATCGGGGTCGAACAGCTGGGAACGGATAACGCTTACGCGGATGCTGAGACACTTCATTGCCTAACTTCTTTTTTAGACCGTGCC
>CAZDBQ010000092.1:0-4726 GCA_964503765.1 uncultured Planctomycetia bacterium
TAGAGAGCGGTCATGCTGTATTGCTTAACATTTCCCTGGGTCGTATTGACCAAAGCTTCTGTCACACTGTAATCAGTCGCGCCGTTGGTTTGGACTTTAGATGTGGCGGCCATCGCCATGACAGGAACGATCTCGCAGGAGACAGTGACACTAACCGAACGGGAAGCGGCCATTGCCGCGGGCTGAACGACTAGAAGCGTCAAAAAGACTAACACCACACTCAACAAGACTCGCGATATTTGATTCATAATTCCTCTCACGATGCTTAACACCGGTAACCCAACCGCCATCTCGCTCTCTCGAGCGACTTAGGCTTGCGGCTTTGCGCCCCCGCCTTTCGACGAGTTTACCCTTAGTAATTCCTATCAAAAATATACACTATAGGACAATATTATTCAAGTCTAATTATAGGACGAGGGGTGGTTTTGTTTTTTATAGAAGTTGAACCTCATTCCTTGTAAAATAAACACTTTCATCAATCCAGAAAGGTTCGTCTATGCCGGTTACGCCTCACAAGAAAGAATCCGACTATACGCTTCATTCTGATGGGCGTTTTGTCATAAAAAATTACAACGAGCAGAAGCCCTTCAGTAATTTTTTGCCGGGCATTGCCGGTCTCTACGGCACGCCGATGTGGGTGTTTTATGTTAACCGCGGACAGGCGATCGCCAGCTTCGGAACAAAAAATAAAGACAACGCGATTTTAGAGTTTTTCCCCGCGAATAAAGCCTACCAAGCCGTCACGTCCCTTGGCTTTCGTACGTTTATTAAGGTGGTTGATTCACGGGGGACGGTTGTCTATGAGCCGTTTAGGGAAAGTTTGGCGCCCGCTTCGGCCCGGCCGGTTCAAAGCATGGAAGTCAGCTCGAACGAGTTGGTCATCAGGGAAGTTAATAAAAGCTTGGGGCTTGAGATCACGGTCAGGTATTTCACCGTTCCCGGAGAGCCCCTGGCGGCATTGGCCCGCGAAGTGGAATTTAAGAATACTTCCCATGGCGCGCTGAATCTCGAGGTGCTCGATGGCCTGCCGCAGGTCAATCCGTATGGGATGAACGAGTTTTTCGTAAAAAGCATGAGCCGGACGATTGAGGCCTGGATGGTGGTGGAAAATTTGGCTCATAAAAAAGCGCCGTTTTTTAAACTCAAAGTAGACGCGACAGACAGGCCGGAGGTCACCCTTATTGAAGAGGGGAATTTTTATTTTGGCTGTGTCGATGAAAGAGGCAAGGGTGGCCGGTTATTGGATCCCATTGTGGATCCTTCTAAAATTTTCGGCTCGCTATTGGATTTTAGCCAGCCAAAAGTTTTTTGCGGCACGACCCCCTTTAAAGTCCCGTCCGATCAGATCACTCAGAATAGGCTCCCCTGCGCCTTCAGCTTCGCGGCTTTGCGACTTCCGCGCGGGGGCTCCAAGAAACTGCGTTCTTTCTTCGGCCAGGCCAGGAGCGTTGAGCTTTTAAACCGTTACGCCTCACGCGCCAAGAACCCGGATTATTTTGAAGCTAAACAGTTGGAAAATAGGCGGTTGATCGAGAGCATTAAGGCGCCCCTTTTTACGGCCACCGCCTCGACGGCCTACGATCTTTATTGCGGACAGACCTATCTGGACAACGTCATGCGCGGCGGGATGCCGGTTCATTTGGGGAGCAATGACCGAGGCGCGGCCTTCTATGTCTATTCAAGGAAGCACGGGGATTTGGAAAGAGACTACAATCGCTTTTTGGTCGAGCCTACCTACTTTTCTCAAGGCGATGGCAACTACCGCGATGTGAACCAGAATCGTCGGAATGACGTCTGGTTTGACCCAAGAGTAAGGGACGTTAATATCAAAACCTTTCTCAACCTTATCCAGCTGGATGGATTTAACCCGTTGGTCATTAAAGGCACTTCCTTTCATTTCAAAAATACCCCCGAGTCACGCAAAATCCTAGCCAAGGCTATCGGCAAAAAACAAGCTGGTCTCTGCGCGCACTTTTTAAGCAGGTCTTTTAATCCGGGGGAGTTTTACCGCTTTTTGGAAGAGGCGGGAGCTATCACGCGTCCCGGTTTTAAAAAGCTAATGGCAGAACTCGTTCCTTTTATAAGCCGCGAAGAAAGGGCCGAGCATGGCGAGGGTTTTTGGACGGATCACTGGACTTATAACCTGGATCTTATTGAAAGCTACCTTTCGATATTTCCGGAGGACCGGGACGAGACTCTTTTTAAGAAGCACGAGTACACGTTCTATGACAATGACCATCGCGTTGTGCCCCGAGACGAGAAGTATTTTGTTAAAAAGAACGGGCAGGTGCGTCAGTATCAGTCGGTGATCCTCGACAAGGAGAAGGGGGCCGTCTTGGCCACGCGAGGGAAGCATGCGGCGCTCGTGAGGACCCGCTTTGGCCGAGGCGACATCTACAAAACAAATCTTTTTGTGAAATTGTTGTGCCTTTTCACGAACAAGCTGGCTTCTCTTGACGCGGCGGGGATTGGCGTGGAGATGGAGGCGGACAAGCCTTCTTGGTATGACGCGTTGAACGGACTCCCGGGTCTTTTGGGATCCTCGCTTCCGGAAACGTTTGAGCTTAAGCGGCTGGCGCTTTTTATGATCCAGTCCTTGGAAGAGGGGAAGGCGGACTTGACACAGGAGCACTCTCTGCCCGTGGAGCTCACTGAATTTATTAGAAGGCTCGAGATTCATCTTCAGGAATATTTTAAAAGTAAGAATACGTCGAAAGACTTTATTTTCTGGGACGGAGCGACGACGGCCAAGGAAATGTTCAGAAAAGAGACGGCATTTGGCCTCTCCGGGAAGGAGAAGACAATTGCCTTTGCCCAGATAAAGGGGTATCTGGAACACGCCAGAGAAAAGATAGAGATCGGACTAGAAAGGGCGTTCGACGCTAAAAGCCGGCTTTATCCCACTTATTTTCAGAATGAGGTGGTACGGCACCGAGTTCTAAAAGGCAAGGTGAAACCATCGGCTTTCCAGCAGACAGCGCTTCCTTATTTTCTTGAAGGCCCGGTGCATGCCCTCAAGGTAGAGAAGGACCCCTCTCGGCGCCGGGAGCTTCTGAAGGCGGTGCGGGGGAGTGAGTTGTATGATTCAAAACTTGGCATGTACAAGGTGAATGCTCCTTTTTTAGCAACGTCGCTCGAGGTCGGACGCGCCTGTGTTTTCTCGCCCGGCTGGCTTGAGAATGAATCTATCTGGCTTCACATGGAATATAAATTTTTGCTGGAGATGTTAAAAAGTGGGATGACCGAAGAATTTTTTAAGGATTTTCAAAAGGCGTTGATTCCTTTCCAGCCGGCGGAGCGTTACGGAAGAAGTGTTCTGGAGAACTCCTCCTTCATCGTTTCAAGCGCTTTTATCGATCCCTCGCTTCACGGAGGCGGATTTGTCGCGCGCCTATCCGGATCGACGGCGGAGTTTCTTACGATGTGGCTTATCATGAACGTGGGCAAGCGGCCGTTTATCCTGGGCCCCGACGGGAAGTTGTCCCTCCGCTTTGAACCGTACCTACCGGCGTTTCTTTTCACAAAAGAGGAGACGGAAAGAGCTTTTATTTCAAAGGAAGGGGAAGAAAGTAAACTGAAAATTCCCAAAGACAGTCTCGCTTTTATGTTTCTGGGGAAGACGCTCGTGTTTTATCATAATCCCAAGCGCCTCGATACCTTTGGCAAACAGCGCGTGGCGGTGAAGAAAATCACTCTGCAGAATACTCGCGGGGAAAAAGTAGAATTTAGGGGAGACACAGTGTCCGGCCCCTACGCGGCGAGAGTACGCGATGAATTTATTCCACGAATCGATATTGAACTAGGATAAAACTATGTCACAAGTAAAAGTCCGTTTTGCCCCCAGTCCCACAGGTTTTCTTCACATCGGTAGCGCTCGCACGGCGCTTTTTAACTGGCTTTTCGCGCGGCACGAAGGGGGGCAGTTTTTCCTCCGCATTGAAGACACTGACAAGGAGCGTTCGAAGGACGAATTTTTACAGGAAATTTTAAGCAGTTTAAAATGGCTCGGCATGGATTGGGACGGGGAGCTCGTGTTTCAGTCCAAGCGCACCGAGTACTACCGCGCGATGGCCCAGAAGCTCATCGAGAAGGGCCTGGCGTACCCCGATGAGCAGGCGATTCGCTTTCGTGTGCCCAAAGCAGGCAAGATTATCGTGGATGATCTCCTGCACGGCCGGATCGAGTTTGACTTGGAACAGCACGGCTCGCTTGCTGAGGATCTTGTGATCTTTAAGTCCGACGGTAGTCCCACTTACAATTTCGCGGTCGTCTGCGACGACGCCGACATGGGTATCACCCACGTGATTCGTGGCGATGACCACATTTCCAATACACCGAAACAGCTTCCGCTCTACGAGGCGCTGGGTTTCAAGAAACCTATTTTTTGCCATATTCCATTGATCTTGGGGGAGGACCGCTCCCGCATGTCCAAGCGTCATGGGGCGACTTCCATCCGGGAATATCTAGAGGCCGGTTTTCTGCCTGAGGCGATCGTGAACTACCTGTCGCTTCTGGGGTGGTCACCCGGCAACAACGATGAAATCCTGGATATCAAAGAGATCATAAAACGTTTTGAGCTCAGCCGCGTGCTAAAAACGGGGGCTGTTTTTGGCAAGGAAAAGCTTGAGTGGGTGAACGGCCAGTATGTCCGGAAGAACTCGGTGCCGGAGCTTACAGGCAAGCTCATCCCGTATCTTGAGAAGCGTGGTTACTGGAACGGCGCGAG
>CAZDBQ010000093.1:0-6178 GCA_964503765.1 uncultured Planctomycetia bacterium
TTTGACAATCCACAACCCATCTGGTAATTTGATAGGCTAATAACTTTAAAAAAGTTTTCTAAAATTGCGAACTACTCTAAGATTCTTTATAATCTTCTTTCTAGTCTTTTCGATTGCGGGTTGCGCGGGCAGCGATAAGAAAGATTCAGAAACAATTACGGTCTGGCACTGGATGTCCGACCGTGAGGACACTTTCCAGGAACTTGCTAAACGATTTGAGAATGCCACTCAACTCAAAGTGAAGTTTGACCTTTACGCCCCTTCCGAAGCTTACTCCCAGAGAATAAAAGCCTCCGCTCAGACGAACACCCTTCCTGATGTTTTTGGAATTTTGGGTGAGAAAAAAGATTTCGCGAGTTTTATTAAATCAGGTTATGTGGCCAATTTGAGCCAGGAGCTGGGTGTGGCCGAAGGGCCGCTTGCCTGGAAAGACAAACTCTTTGAGAGAGCTCTTTCCGTGAACGAGTTTCTCCCGGGTAACGAGTACGGTGTCGATCCGGGGACCTATGGTATTCCTCTAGACGTCACGACGATTCAGATGGTGTACAACAAAAAGCTCTACCGCCAGGCGGGCTTGGATCCTGAGAACCCCCCTGCGACGTGGGAGACTTTTTTGGCGCACTGCAAGATTTTAAAGCAAAAGGGCATCCCGCGCTTTGTGAGCGGATTCGGTGAAATCTGGATGATTGAGGCTCTGGCTTCCAATTTCGCGATGAATATCATGGGGGAGGAGAAGGTGTTCAAAACCTATGAAGGCAAGGTGCCTTATACTGACCCCGACTGGGTGAAGGTGCTGTCGCTCTTTAAGCAGATGGCCGACGAGAAGATTTTGGTGGAAGGGGCTGTCACGATGGTGAATAAGACCGCCGAGCAGACTTTCGCGAATGAGAGAGCCGCCTTTGCTTTCAACGGTTCCTGGGGCGTGAACGTTTATAAAGGAATGAATCCCGGCCTTGAATACGCCGCCATGCTTCCTCCCAAGGTGACCAATTTAAATCCCATGAGAATATGGGGAGGGGCGGGCAGTTCCTTTGTGGTGAATAATAAATCCCCGCGCCGGGACGCGGCCATTCGCTTCCTTAAATGGCTTACAGCCGATGAACAGCAGACGTATTTTTCAACGCAGACGGAAAACTTACCCGCCAACAAGGACAGTTTAAAACAAATTTCGCCCATCCTTTCGCAGTTCGCCGATGACATGGATAATTCGACGCATCCCAATACATACCCCATTCATGAGAGTCCGGTGGTGGCGGAGGCTTTTGACAAAGGAATTCAATCCATCCTGATCGGCGAGAAGTCGCCCGAGGAAATTGCCCAAGCGGTGCAGAAGGTAAAGGAGAAAGAGCTCAAGAAAGCCAGTAATTCCAGTAAATAAGGATTCTAATGAACCTTCAAAAGATTCGTAATGTCGCCGGAAATTATATTTTTGTCCTCCCCGCGATTATCCTCTTCTCTACCTTCAGTCTTTATCCTTTTTTTAAAGTTTTTCAACTCTCCGTCACCCAATGGGACGGCATCTCTCCCACGACCATCTTCGTGGGGTTCGAAAACTTCAAGGACCTTTTAACGGACAATCCGGTTTTTTGGCTTTCGATGAAAAACGCCTTTTTTGTGACGTTTCTGGCGCTGACGGTTCAGAATCTCTTGGCTCTTTTTCTGGCATTTCTCTGTGACCGGGATATCAAGGGCGGGAATATCTACCGCGTTATTTTCTACCTGCCGCCGGTGTTATCGGGCATTGTCGTCGGACTTATCTGGAACTGGATCTATGACGGCAATTACGGCTTGCTGAATCACTTTTTAACTTTTATAGGGCTGGGTGATTTATCACGGGCATGGCTTTCGGACCCGAAATCCGCGCTGATCGCGGTGTCCATCATTCACATGTGGAAGGGATTTGGCTGGGGTTTCGTGATCCTATTGGCGGGGCTTCAGAGTATCCCGAGGGATCTCTATGAGGCCGCGCGTGTCGATGGCGCCAACTCCTGGATCGTTTTTAAGAATATCACCGCGCCCCTGATGATTCCTGTTTTTATTCTAGTATCCATCCTCACGATTCTAGGGACGATGCAGATTTACGACATCATCGTCTCAACGACCGGCGGCGGACCCGGTTACCACACCGAAGTACCCATTACCCGAATTGTCTCCACCATGATCGGCGCCTCAAAGTTCGGGTACGCCTGCGCGATGGGTGTGGTATTCGGTTTGATACTCCTCGCGATTTCCATGATACAAATTCGTGTTTCCAAAACCATGCGGCAAGTTTAAATACAATTAAAAATGATGCCATTGGTGGCTGATTCGTTAACGAAGGAAATCAATTACGAAAAAATAAAGCGCGGCGCTATAAGTTTTTTTTGCCATACCTTTCTCATCATCGTTTCCCTGAGCTGTCTTTTTCCCCTCTGGTGGGCGTTCGCCTCCAGCCTTAAAACTCAGCAGACCGTTTTTAATGACCTGAGTCTGTTTCCCAAGAATCCCCACTGGGAAAATTATTACTACGCGTGGACAAAAGCGGATTTCGGCCTGTATTTTCTGAATAGTCTTTTTTACACGGTGACGGTGGTGGTGGGGGTCATCCTGATCGCTTCAATGGCCGCGTACGCTTTTTCAAGGCTCCAGTTTCCCGGAAAGAATTTTTTCTTCATCATTTTAATCTCGACGATGATGATTCCAATCCCTGGTTCTTTTATCGCGCTGTATGTGCTTTTGAATAAACTGCACCTCGTCGATACCCGGCTCGGATACATTTTGCCCCAGATTAACGGGGGGCTGGCCCTCGGGATTTTTTTACTAAAAACATTTTTTGATGATTTACCTAAGGAGCTTGAAGACTCCGCGCGCATTGACGGCTGCGGGCCCTTCCGTGTTTACTGGCATATCGCGCTGCCGCTCGCACGTCCCGCGATCGCTGTTCTGGCTATTTTTAATATTCTGGCGGTGTGGAACGAATATCTCTTAGCCATGCTTGTTTTGTCCAATAAAAGCCTCATGCCGCTACAAAGGGGTCTCATGGTTTTTCAGGGCGCGCACATCACTCAGTATCCTCTCCTGATGGCGGGGATTATCATCACGATTCTTCCGGTATTGGCGGTATATCTATTGCTCCAAAAACATATCATCAAGGGAATTACAGCGGGAGCGGTGAAGGGATGAGAAAGATTGCTTCGTCGGCCTTCGGCCTCCTCGCAATGACACTGATAAACGTTATTTCTCTCATGCCGATGGGGTATGCCTGGGGTTCGGACAATCAAGGCACGGAGATCATGAACGTTCATGGCGAGAATATGGAACTTGAGTTTAAACTGTATGACCCCGGCACTGAGGACATTGTGGACTACGAGAAGTACGGCACCTTTGTGGGGCTGGGAACAGACAAGTATGAGTACAAGGTAACGAATAGAAAAGGTTTGGCGGCCGCGGCGGGTGAGGGCATTTATCCCAATAATTCTATTTATATGGACCCTACTTACCGGGTGCTTGTGACTAAAGGCCGGCTGGCGGGAAGCCAATGGGACTACGTAAATATTGATAATCAGCAGTTGGCCTTTTACAAATGGGCGACGTCTCACGATACAATGGCTGTCCAACAGTACTACACGGCACTCGCCTTGGAAAAGCTGGGAGAATTTAGGCAGGCGGTCAAGGCCTATCACGCCGTGGTGGTTCATTTTCCAAAGCAATCTGGCTGGACGATATTTCATACCCCGCTTTATATGTCGCGCCTAGCTCTGGACCGCATTGATTATTTAACTAGGAAACACCCGGAACTGGGGATGAAGCTGGTGGATGCCAAAATCAGGGTTGAAAACGGTTATAACTTTGATCCCGCCGACGACCTCTACATCGTCAACCCGGGCAAACTTATTAAAGTAAAGCCCACCGAGCTTAAACGGAAACGAATCAATGTCAAACGACTGCCTGTCGCCAAGACGCTGGGATCAGGAGATGTCCAGGCGGTTGGGTTCAACAATGGTCATTGGCAGATGCGGGTGAAAGGCAAACCTTTTATGGTAAAGGCGGTGGCCTATAGTCCTACTCCTCTGGGTAAGTCGCCTCATGAAGGGTACGTTCTGGATGCCTGGATGAAGTCGGACCTTAACGAAAACGGCAAGATTGACGGGCCTTTTGATTCCTGGGTGGACAAAAATAAAAACAATCAGAAAGACTCTGACGAAAAAGTCGTTGGCGATTTCGCGCTCATGAAGCAAATGGGAGTCAACACAATCCGTTTGTACCACCATTCGATGAACAAGGAGCTTCTAAGGAAGCTTTACAAGGATTACGGGATCAGGGTTATTATGGGCGATTTACTGGGGATGTACGCGGTGGGTTCGGGCGCGGAATGGTTTAAGGGTACCGACTACACGGATCCTGTTCAGCAGGAAAACATGAAAAAAAGCGTGCGGGAGATGGTCATGGAGTATAAGGATGAGCCTTATATTCTCATGTGGATGCTTGGTAACGAATCCAATTACGGTGAACCGGGCGATCCCGCGAAGGACAAGGTCGGATTCGGGAGCCAGGCCAAGCTGCAACCCGAGGCGCACTATAAATTTGTGAACGAAGTGGCCGGAATGATAAAATCCATTGACCCCAAGCACCTGGTAGGCTTCTCCAACGGCGAAATCATCACTATTGATATTTTGGGGAAATACAGTGATAATATTGATATTTTCGGAACCAACTCCTACCGAGGCAGTTCCGGCTTTGGTCCCAGTCTGTGGCAGGACGGCAAAGACTTTGTAGGCAAACCGGTGCTGATTACTGAGTACGGTTGCCCCGCTTTTTATGCGGGTAAGGCTCTGGCATTTGCCGAAGAAAAGCAGATGGAGTACCACAAGGGCAACTGGGAGGATATTCTTTACAACAGCGCCGGGTCAGGTGTAGGAAACGCGATTGGCGGCGTTGTATTTGAGTTTGTGGATGAATGGTGGAAAGCGGGGCCTCCGCCAAAGTTTAATGCCGCCGCACAAGAATCTATCGGTGACTTTCAGGCCAATTTTCCTGACGGCTGGATGTATGAGGAATGGCTGGGGCTTGTGAGTCAGGGAGACGGCGGCCACTCTCCGTATCTCCGGCAGCTGAGGAAATCTTATGACTATTACAAAAAAGTTTGGAACCAGTAAAAAGAATAGGAGAGCCATCGTGATTTCAAAGTCAAAATTGACCGTATTGATGATGATGCTGCTGATGGGCGCCTCGTTGGCGTTCCAAGGTTGCGGGTCCTCGGAATCCGAGAATAGCGACGCGAACATTGCCGCTGAAGTGGAAAATGAAGTTAGGGAAGCCGCCGAGACATCCGAAGCGAAAAAGAATGTTGGCGCTAAAACTGTCCAGGACGGGCCCTTTAAAGTTTTCAAGGTCTACACGGATGGGAATTCTCCGGACAATCACTATGCTTCTTCCGGCTGGATGGGGGATTTCGGTGATTTGAGCGTCAATGATAAGCATTTGGACAACCCCCATGGTGGCAGCACATCCGTTAAGGTCGTTTACAACGGAAAAGCTACCCAGGGAGCTCGCTGGGCCGGCATCTATTGGCAGAACCCACCCAACAACTGGGGTACACGTCCCGGTGGTTATGATCTTACGGGTGCTACGAAACTCACCTTCTGGGTGCGCGGGGAGAAGGGTGGGGAGAGAATTGAGGAATTTAAGATTGGTGGCGTCACCGGCGAATACGCTGACTCTGATGTGGCGGGTATCGGCCCTGCGGTCCTGACGACCGAATGGCAGGAATTCACGATTGATCTGGAAGGCAAAGACCTATCTTCGATCAGCGGGGGTTTCGCTTGGGCCACAAATTTGGATGTCAACCCAGAAGGCTGCACGTTCTATCTGGATGATATTAGGTACGAATAAAACAAGGAGGAAGCGATGAGATCTAAATTAATCTTAATGGTCGCGGCTGTTTTATTGGCCACGGGCATGATTGCAACGGCGAATGCCGAGGAAATGGCGTTCAAAGCATTCCCAATCTACACCGACGCCAAGTCACCCGATAACCACTACATCCCTTCAGGTTGGATGGGGGATTACGGGGATATAAGCTTCAATGACAAACACTTAGACAACCCCCATGGTGGAAGCACCTCCGCTAAGATCGTTTACAACGGAAAAGCTACCCAGGGAGCTCGCTGGGCCGGCATCTATTGGCAGAACCCACCGA
>CAZDBQ010000094.1:0-6224 GCA_964503765.1 uncultured Planctomycetia bacterium
TCGCGCACGCTCTCGTCCGACGTGATTTCGATGGGTATGTAAGTGCAGCCGGGCGGCGGCGGTTTGGGCGCTTTGCGGTCGAAGCCGACGACGCTCTCGAAGCGCCCGGCGAATCGCCGCATGACGGCGTCGCCAATTGTTCCGTTAGAGCCCGTCACAATGACGGCGCCACTTTCTGTTTTCATAGCTGCTCCTCCTGTTAATTTAGCTGAGTTTTTGTTCCGACTCCGACTATCAAATCATTGAAAAACCACTGACTAATGTTTCATATCCGACTTATCCGAATCCTTCATGTCGGGCAATTTAATGGCGATGCTGGCGGCTGAAGCGGGCGACGGTGCTAGCGATGAAAAGCTGATGCCGTTCGGCTTGATGCCCGTTGAAACGGTTGCCGTAATTTTTAGTGTCGCAAGGTCAAGTATCGCCACGTTGTTTCCGAAGATATTCGTGATATACGCAAACCGGCTCGAAGGTTCGATAACGACGCCGTGCGCTCCTTTGCCCGTTTTGACTGTTTTGACAACGGAAAAAGTTTTGGCGTCAATAACGGAAACGGTCGTGCCTGGTCTTTCTTCCGTGCCTTGATTGGCAACCAGCAGATACTTGTTGTTTGGGCTAACGAAAACTTGAATGGGTCCGCTGCCGACTCTGGTTTTGCCTGCCACAGTACGCCTGGCGACGTCAATTTTAGCCACCGCATTTTCCGCATTGAGCGAAACATAAACAAACTTTCCATCGGGCGAAAAGCCAACCTGCGCCGGTTTTTGCCCAACTTCAATATCGGCAACTTTGGTGTTGGTCGCCGTTTCAATAACGCTGACCTTGGTGTCGTTCAGGTTGGCGACATAAATCCATTTTCCATCGGGACTCGGCCGCAAACCGTGCGGAAAATTACCGGCGGGAATCGTGGCGACAACTTTCATCGTCGCCGCGTCAATAACGGTCACGGCGTCATCGTCGCCATTCGTCACATAAACACTTTTACCGTCCGGCGTGAGAATGATATGAGCAGGCATTTTGCCTGTCGGCACAGTTCCTTTCAATGCATACGTCGCGGCGTCAATCGCCACCGCCAAAGATTTGTGTCCGCTAACTGCCCAAACAGTTTTATTATCGGGCGACAGTTGAACGTTGTGAGGACTTTCAATTCCGGTCAGCGTTGTTATTACCTTGTTAGTTCTGGCATTGACTACGGTCACACTGTTACCTTCTTCGTTGGCAATCCAGACGCTTCCCTGAATAGCTTTAGTCTGAAACGCAAAAGTTGCGGCCGTCGTTGCCAGGAAAGTGGCAATAAAAGCCAAGGTAAGAAGTAAGTTTATGCTCTGGGACGACCAAAGCATTTTGTGGTGTTTCATGATTTTTTCTCCTTTTTGTCATTAGGTTTGGAGGCGCCGCTGCGACGGCGCCTCCGTTTGATTGCAGCATCGGGATTGCGGCGGCAACATGCGCAGCGATCAAGCCTGAGATCGCCTCTTCCGATGCTGCGCCAACTCAGTGTGGCCGCCTTCGTTCTCCCACCTGTCGGTAGCTACATCTTCTTTTTCATCTTGCTCCCCTGACTGCCCTGATGCATTTTTGACATGGCATCGAGGTGTGTGTTGACGCTGGCCGCCAAGGTGGAGACTTTCTTCGCGTCAGGCGTGGCCGACTGAACCTCCTGCTCCAGTGCCGTAAGCTGGGTGTTCAGTTCGGTCTGATGCGTCTCCATCTGCTGCATCATCCCGCTCATTTGGGTGTGCATCTCGGCGCTCATCGTCTGCATGTGCTCTTGATGATGCTGTTTCATCTTGTCGAAACTGCGCCGCATCTCGGTCACCGCGGCGCGGGCGAATTCGACATTAACGGAGCTGGCGCGCGCCGTTTGTTCCTGCAGGGCCTTGGCGAAGGTAGCCAGGTTCCGGTGGTAGGCCATCGCCAGGACGTGATGCGGCTCATTGGCCATCATCATTTGATCGTGCGACATCTCTTTCTTGTCCTGTGTTGCCGAATGAGATGGGTCTTTCTTGGCTTGTGCGGTTGTAGCCATTGCGCTGAAGGCTCCCAACGAGAGAGCCATTAAGAGCGTTGAAATAACTTTTGTCTTCATTTTACTTCTCCTTTAGGATAGTTTGAGATTTGCCTCGGCAGGTATTTGTTTTTGCCGAGACCGGAAAACCTATTTCATTGCCACTGGACTGCTCGCTCCCCTGACGAGCAAATTCCCCTGCATTTCTTCCTGCTGCTCCATCTCCTTCGCCGTTTGCTTGTTCTGCTGGCAGGCCGCCACGAACAAGACTATAAGGCTTAACGGCTGGCGTTCTTACGAACACCGCCGGCTCGGTCACGCCTTCTTCTTGAAGATGACCCAACCGAGCGCGACACCGAGACCGAGTGCAAGTAGGGCCGGAGTCCACATCCAACTGCGATCACCCATCCATCCGCTTCCATGCATCCCGCCATTCATCATTCCTCCGGTCATGGCCCCGCCGCCGAAGCCCAGGAAAAGCACGACGACGACGACAAACGCGATGACGAGAGGTGTGTTGGCTTTTGTGTTCATGAGATTATTCTCCTTTGTGACAGTCACAGCGCGCAAACATTAGTTGTGTTGCTCATTGTGGGATGTGCGTATCGTTGATTTGCATCCCACCTGTGCGATAAAGACGCGACTTATTTCTCACTGCATCTTGCCCCACTCTATATCCGGTTGAAAGATTAACTGCCAGGAGAAATCCTCGCGCCCAGTTACCGGCGCCTGAACAGCAACGCCGAGCAGCAGACTCTCGTTCACGCGAACCTTCAGCCCGCCGAGCAGGTTGATGATGGGCCGCTCGTCAGGCATTGCTTCTCCGAGAACTTCTACCACCGGGAAAAACCGTGTGCCGGCCTTAAAGACGAAGGCCGCGCTGCCATCCACCATGTCTTCTTGCGGGTTGTAATGGAGGACCTGATTGAAAGATGCTCGCGAATTTGCGAGCGCAGTCGAAAAACCGATCAGCGAGTGGATGCGTTTGCCGCCGCCTGAGCGCGTCGGAATTTCAAACTCGATAAGCGGCGAAAACCCGCTCATCCCGTTCTTGCTTCTCACGGCGGCGAACTGAAACATGACCTCAGTAAGCGGCCTGTCGAAAAACCTGTCATTTCGGACGTGAATGCCGATGATCTCCGTCAGCCCGGTCTCAAAATGGAAGGCGAAATCGCCGTCTGTTTGGCCCTCCGCGCGAGTGCCCAGCCCGCCGAGGCGAAGGCTGAAGACACCCACAGCCTCAGGCACTCCCATATGTGTGAAGAACGCATGGGCCACCTCCGTTTCTTTGTCATCCATCATCTTCCCTTCGGCATGAGGGTCTTGATGCTGACTCGCTGCCGGAGCGTTACTGCTTTGCGGTGCTTGTTGACCATACGCGGAGAGTCCGCAGAGGCCCAAAGCAACAAAACAGGCCGGGGCAACCAGTCCGAACCACCGTATCGAACTGCAAAAGCTCTGCATTTCTTGTTTCTTCATCTTTTTATCCTTTCCTTTCGTCTAACTAATACTACTGTGTTGTTGTTTGATTCCACACTCGAGTTAACTTGCCGAGCCTTCAGTCTGGTTGGTCAGGTAGTTCTCCAAACCCATTTGCTCGATCTGCGCGCGCTGTATTTCTGCCCAATCGACGTGCCCTTCTTCCATTTTGAGAATCTTTTTTAAAATGCAAGCTTGCTTTCGATCATTCGGTTCGCACGGCCTCGATGATGCTATCGGGAGAAGGCAAAGGAACGATTCTCACGAACTCGAAGCCCGCATCAGCGAGAAGCTTGCGATACTCTGACTCGGTGCATTCGCGCGCGCCGCCCTCCATCATCAGCATGTCAAGATCGAGAAATTTTCCCATCATAAATTTTCTCCCTTCGACGAATCACGAAAATTCGGCGTCTTGCCAAAAAAGAATTGAAAGGGCAAAATTGTCGCCGCGAGAAAGCTGAATGACATCAATCCCGCGTAACCAAAATGAGTTGGATATTCCGTCATCAGCCTCTCGCGACGCTTCTAATTGTGTGGATGTTCTTCGATGCAAAGCGGTGACACTCTACACGCGGATGCCATCGCGTTTCAATTCTTCGGGAGTTGCATGTATTGTCTGCGTGCCGGGCGGATTTTCGTACCAGCCGGGATCTTTGTCATAACTGTCCAAACGCTCGCGCACTTTGAGAATCGTGAACATGCCGCCCATGGTGATGTAGTCGTGCGGCCCATAGGAGCCGACCATGGGGATGCTGTTCTTCGGTACGGCCATGTGACCACTCTCGACATGCTCGCCGTGATCATCCATACCGCGATTGCCCATCGTCATGTAATCGGGCAGCAGCTTTTGGACTCGCTGGTCGAACCCGCGTGTTTCCATGCCGACCAAATTCGGGATACCGTGACCCATTTGATTCATGACGTGGTGGGTCATGTGACAATGGCAGGCCCAGTCACCGGGATTATCGGCGATGAATTCGACCGCCCGTGTTGAACCAACCTGGACGAGCACGGTGGTCTCGGGCCATTGTGCGGCTTCGGGGATGCGCCCCATTGCCGTCAGGCCTATTTCAATGAACTCTTTAAAAGTCATTTGATTAACATCGCCAACAATTCTTCCATTGGCGTGCTCTGTTGTTCCCGTTTTTCCAGAAGGTGATGGCTTCTGCTGATACCATAGAACTTGGAGATGAACTTTTCCATGGTGCGCTTGCTCGTCAAGAGGGCTTGTTTGATCTCGTCCAGATATTTCCCCAGCAAGGTCTTGAAGGATTTATAAAAACTCAACAGTTTGCCCTCGCGGTGATATAAAACCTTGGCGACGCGCCATAAGAGCTGCCAGCCCAAAACAATAAAGATCAGCTTGGCATAGACGTAACATTCGAGCCGATGTTGTTTAACCTTTTTGACCTCGTGAATCTTACCAATCGATTTCCAGATTTTAAAAATCAGCTCGATCTGCCACCGCAAGCGATAGAACGACCAGATGTTTTCCGTGGCAATTTGCTCCGGCGTTGTGTTGGTGATGAAAAGATTGAGCGCGGCCCGCGTTTTATATTCCTTGCTCAAGGGTTTCCGTGCTTTCTTCTTATTGTTCCTCGCCGCTTTGCGAAGCCGTTTTTCAACCTCCTGCTCTGGCAACAAATAGATCACTAACCGCACCTTGATGTTTTTCGCACTGCCTAAGTAAACTTCCTTTTCCAGGGTCACCAGCTTCAACCTTTTCATGTACCGGTGGATTTTGACAAAATCCACTTGTTCATAACCACCGTTCTTGAGCGCATAAACATTGAGCGTGGGACTGAGCCGGCCCAGAAAGAAAGCGCGCTGGTCGATAAGTTTTTGCAAAACCGCCAGGTTTAAATACCCTAAATCACGAATGATCAGGTCGCCTTCACCCGTGAGCGCGACGGTCGCCAGCGAGTCTTTGTGATCTTGATCATTAAAGGCATGCAGCGATAAATCATTGATCCGGCCGCTCAGTAAATCATATTCATATTGGATTCGCATCGCGGCTGTCGAGGCGCTGCCGCCGCTGCCAGGGTAAGCCGCTGCCAAGCTGGGATCGACCTCAAAACAGATGGAATCCTTGATCAAAACCCGTTTAAAATGAGACAATTTACCTAATTCGACATGCTTCAAAACCTGTTTTTGCAGCAACTTTTCCAACGCCGCTTTCAAAAAAAGCGGCGCATATTCATTGAAGCGCTCATGGAGGCTTTGCTTGGTGATGTCGATCTCATGGCGCTTCTTTGCTTCCAGAGAAAGATCGTTCAAACTTTGCTCCTTGAGTTTGTCGCTGTTAAAAACGATGAGATCGAAAAACACGCTGCCGCTGATCTTGCCATCCGGACGCTTGGTGAACCCGATTTCTCTGGCCAGCCGATCAAGTTCTTCATCACGGAAAAACGCCTGAACGGCGGCGTCCAAATTTTCTGTCAGTTCGGCGAACAACTCATCTGAGACTCTCGCGGCAGAGGGGAATTTTTAACAAAAAACAAAAAAACTGTTGACTTAATAAATTATTTTTATAAATTTATTTTTGATAAAGGCAACATCGAGTGAAGTGGTGCCGGTCCTTCACCGATTGATGAACAAATACCAGACCGGCATTTCAAACAGGACCCTGCCATGAGATCGTAGTCGGGGAGCCTGAAAAGGCTCCTTTTGCTTACACTCCTTCCAACCAACTAATTGTTAATAAAACGTTTAAATTAAACTAGCCTGACGGCAATGG
>CAZDBQ010000095.1:0-8515 GCA_964503765.1 uncultured Planctomycetia bacterium
GTGGAACGTCCCACCCCTTCGGCTCCGCCTTCCGTAGAGAGCCCCTGGTAACAAGCGATCATCGTGATAATCATGCTAAAAACCGCCGTCTTAAGGAGACCCGTCATGATATCCTTTATTTCAAGAAACTGTATCGTCGTATCGATGTAAAGCCCTGAACTGAGGCCCAGGTTAAAAACGCCCACCATGTAGCCGCCCAGCATCCCTATAATGTCACCCAGAATCACAAGGCATGGCAGCATGATGAGCAGCGCCAGAAAGCGAGGTACGACGAGATAGCGAATGGGATTTAAACTGATCGTCTGAAGCGCCTCGACCTGTTCAGTGACTTTCATCGTGGCGAGCTCAGCGGTAATCGCCGCGCCCACACGGCCCGCGATGACAAGCGACGTGAGAACAGGCCCGATTTCACGCGTCATCGAAACTCCCACTAGTGCTGCCACATAGATCGTGGCACCCATCTGTTCCAGCTGATAGGCCGACTGCATCGCCAAAACAATTCCTATGAAAAAATCCACAAAGAACACAATCACCAAGGAGTCAATGCCGGCAAACACGGTCTGGGAAAAGAGCCCCTTTCTAGAGACGGCCTTCTTTTTAAAGGGCCCCAGAAACACCCAGTACAGGGTCTGGGCAAAGAGGGCCAGGATCTCCTTAAGCTGTTTTCCGAAAGAGTTTGTGGATCTTCCGATGGACTCAAGCATCAAAATCATAAAGGCTTATTTCACCCGCGTAATGGCGTCTTGTTGGTTTTGAAAAATTAAAAAAAGCTTGTCGAGTTTCGTAATCTCAAACAGGCTTTTGACTTTATCCGACATCCCGGCCAGGCCCAGGCTTCCACCCTGCGATTTGGTCTTCTTCAACATCTCGACCAGAGTCGCGAGCCCCGAGCTGTCAATATAGGAGACTTTTTCGAGATCCACCACTATTTTCTTAGCGGGCTGCTTTTCAAACTGCTTCTTAAGATCGGGAGAAGTACCGATATTGATCTCACCATTGACCTGAAAAACTGTCACCCCATCCTGCTGGAACGATTTTACTTCCATGATACTCCCCCTTTTTACCCCTGCGCCCTGAACCGTTTGACCATCACCACACAGTTTCCCTTGGAATTGTATTTGACCTTATCCATTAACTGGTGAATAAGGTAAACACCCCTGCCGCGATTTCTTAGAAGGTTCCCCTTCTCAGTACAATTCTTGAGCTGACCCGGATCAAATCCTTTTCCCTGGTCCTCTACGGTGAGGCGAACTTCCTCCTCGTCAAACTCAACTGCCAAACGAACCTTAAGCTCTTTTTTCAGCTTATTGCCGTACTTAATCCCGTTGATCAGCGCCTCTTCAAGGCACAAGCGGATGTCAAAAAGCGCGGCTTCGCTCAAGTTCAGAGATTTTAAAAATATCAAAACTCTGGAACTGGTCTTTTGGACTTCCCCAAGATCACTGGGTACTTGAAATTCTTTTTTCGTGACGCTTTCGTTCATGTTTGAGACCAATCTTATGAATTGCTGTGGACGCCGCCAAGTTTTCGAAAGCGCCCATCACTCTAAATTTATCGTAGCGATTATTAACCAAAGTACCCTTCTCAACGCCCTGAAGCTCTTTCCAATATTTTTTGATGGCTGACTTTACACTCTCGGCCGTTTCTTCCGGATTCCGGTGAGCGCCGCCCAGCGGCTCTTTAATCACCTCGTCAATCAACTTCATCTCCAATAAATCCTTCGCGGTGAGTTTAAGCGCGGCGGCCGCCTCCGGCGCCTTGGTCCTGTCTTTCCAGAGGATGGCCGCGCAGCCTTCGGGAGAAATCACCGAATAGTACGCGTTTTCCAGCACGAGAACACGGTCACCCACCCCAATCCCGAGCGCTCCGCCCGAGCCTCCTTCGCCAATCACAAAAACAATAATGGGCACTTTAACCCTGGCCATATCTCTAATGTTGCACGCGATCGTGTAGGCCTGCCCGCGCTCTTCAGCCCCAATCCCCGGGTAAGCGCCGGGAGTATCCACAAACACCACAATAGGAATCCCAAACTTCTCGGCCATTTTCATCAGCCTGTGCGCCTTGCGGTAGCCTTCCGGATGCGCGCTTCCGAAGTTTCTCATAATATTTTCCTTCGCGTCGCGGCCCTTCTGGTGGCCCAAAATCAAAAAGTTCTGGCCGTCCAGTTTTGCGAAACCGCCAATGAGAGCCTTGTCGTCCGCGTAGGTCCGGTCGCCATGAAACTCGATAAAGTCCGTAAAAATCATCTGAATGTAATCCAGCGTGTAGGGGCGTTTGGGGTGGCGGGCTATCTGCACTCTCTGCCAGGCGGACAAGCCCGAATAGGTCTCTTTTTTAACGTGGGACAGACGCGATTCAAGCTTCTTAACTTCAGATTGAAGATTAAGATTGCCGTCCAAGCTCAGATGCTTGAGCTCGGCTATCTTTTTCTCTAATTCAAAAATCGGTTTTTCAAATTCAAGGGTGGCAATCATAAAGGGTTAATCCACAATCGTAACTTCAGTGCCGGAGGCCAGAAATCCGTAAAGCTCCTCCACCTCTTCATTTCTCATTCGTACACAGCCGGCCGTCACTTGCTGACCCAATTTTTCAGGCTCAGTCGTGCCGTGGATTCCATAGCCTTTCAGCGTAAACCCAAGCCATCGTGTCCCCAGCACGTTCTCGGGGCTCCCATGAGGCACCACCGCCCCCGCCTTATACCAGGTCGGGTTGACCAGCCTGTCCGTAATTTTAAAGACCCCTATCGGCGTCGAATTATCTGTCCCGGTGGAAACAGTGTACGTCTTCAACACCTCCTCATCGCCCTTTAGGATTAAACTATTCTGCGATTTGTCCACCACCACGCTAAATTTGTACGCTGGAATTTTGAGTTTCATCCCGGGCATCAATTTATCATTCGGCAGATTATTTATCTTTTTCAATAACTCAATCGTCGTATTATTCTTTTTAGAAATAGTGGTGAGATTATCCCCCGACTTTACTTCATAACGAATCGAATGGGCATCGGCTTCAGGGGAAAGCAGCGACTTGAAAAGAGGCGTATCGACCGGCGGGATGATTTCGGCGTCCTGACTTGCGATTTTTTTAGGGGTGTTCTGAATAGGCTCCGGAACCGAAACCTGCATTTTTTCTAAGGGAGCTTGCGTCGCCTGAGGAGGCGCGGGTTTTTGGGCCATCAAGGAGACGGTTCCAAAAATAAGTCCCGATGAAACAGCGCCCAGCACAAATATAAAAATTGTTTTCTTATTCAAGTTAACCTCTATAATTCTTTAGAGCGTGACAATAAGAAGCGCGATCAGAACTCCCAAAAAAGCTCCCGCAAAAACTTCCACGGGTGTGTGCCCGAAAAGCTCCTTCAAAGGATCATCCCGTAAGCCTTTTTGATGAGAAATATCGTCCAAAATCCTGTTCAGCGCTTCGGCCTGCTTACCGCTTTGACGGCGGACCCCCTGCGCGTCAAACATCGTAATAACGGCGAACGCGAACGCCATCGCGAAGAGCCCTGAGTCAAACCCATGCAAAAGCCCGATGGATGTCGTTAGTCCGCATGCCAGCGCCGCGTGGGAACTGGGCATACCTCCCGACCCCACAAACCACCTAAAGTTAAACCGGTGTTCCCGCATGATCCCAAGGGCCACCTTGATCGTTTGGGCGATAAACCAGGCCCAAAACCCTGAGAAAAATATCTTGTTGCGGTACCACTGGGCCAAAACCGAATCTGGGTTGTCGAATAGCATAAGTTTAGTTAAGAAAAGGTATTATATAATTTAACGGGCTTCACATCAAGCAGTTTGCGGGAAGCTGAAAGCCTACTTTCCTATGCAAAATTGACTAAAAAGAAGCTCCAAGACATCGTCTGTAAGCACCTCACCGACAAGCCTGCCCATGCAGTCCAACCCCAAGCGCACGTCGATGGCCACGAGCTCCGGGGACAGTCCCTCCAGACATCCTTGTCTGGCGTCTTCAACGCATGTTAGCGTCTTCTCCAACAAATCCTTCTGGCGCACCGTAGTGATTACGGCCTCATCACTAGCCAACACTTTCCCCTGCGTTATAAAACAAGCTATTTCATCTTCTAACGCTTTTATGCCCGCTCCAGTGACGCAGGAAGAGGCAACAATAGAAAATCCATTCGTCCCTAGAGCAAGAGCTTTCTGGTCTAATTTCTGGGGCAAATCAGCCTTATTGATGACCACTATCTTTTTTTTATCCTGAAGGCCGTCAATCAGGTTTTGGTCCTCAGGGCTCCATGGCTGGCTTCCGTCCAGAACGAACAAAACTAAATCGGACTCCTCAACGGCTATTTTTGTTCGTTCGATCCCCTCTTTCTCAATCGGGTGAGACGTATCTTGAATGCCCGCCGTGTCCAGCACCCTCACGGGAAGGCCCTGTATCTGAATTTCTTCTTCCACCACGTCGCGTGTCGTGCCTGGGTAGGGTGTAACAATCACGCGGCTGGACTTTGCCAATTGGTTCATCAGGCTTGATTTGCCGACGTTGGGCCTGCCTGAAATCACTATCTTAAGGCCTCTTTTAGCCATCAGGCCCATTGAGGCGCTTGACAGAAGTTCTCTCAGGAAGTCGGCCAGCTTTCCCAGCCGTGCCGCTGTTTCCAAAGAAGATTCTGTCTCGGGGGAATCATCTGGAAAATCAATCGAAGCCTCAAGATGGCTGAGAACGTTGAGCAACTCCTTTTTGACGCTTTGCATCTTTTTTGACAGAACGCCGTCTAACTGCGCTGCCGCCCACTGCGCGCCAAGGGGCGTCTTGGCCCTCACCAGGTCCAGGACGGCCTCCGCCTGCAGGAGATCAAGCCGTCCGTTCAAAAAAGCGCGTTTCGTAAATTCTCCCTTTGCCGCCAACCGTGCCCCCGCCTGGATGGCCAACTGCAAAATCGTCTGAAGAACCGCGCCACTGCCGTGCGCGCTTATTTCCACCACGTCTTCGCAGGTATAACTTTTAGGTTTGCGCATCAAAAGGACCAAAACTTCATCAATGACCTTTGTCTGGCCCGTAGACTCCCTGGAGACAATATGACCGTACTGCGCCGTAAAATTCTTTTGGTCACAAACCCGCGTTTTCTTTTTTGATTCAAAGATCTTGTCTGCGATCGAAATAGCGTTCTCGCCGCTTAAACGGACGACCCCTATCCCCCCCTCTCCGGGCGGAGTAGAAATCGCCGCAATCGTATCTTCATCAAACTCTTTAATCATCTTTTAAACCTTTCAACCTTTAAACTTTTTAACCTTTCAACTTCTTAATGTCTCCCACCAAAAAAAGTGACCCGGTAATTAAAATCAAATCGTGCGGGTCGGCCAAAGAGAGCGCTTTGTCCAGCGCGGCCTGAGGCTCCTCTTCCACAAAAACTTCTTTATTGTGCGCCTTTATGCTCTCAGCGACCGCGCGGGCCGCTAACGCGCGCGGGTTCTGAGACTGCGTGGCGATAAAATAAGTCGACTCGTCAAGCAGCTCCGCTAGCATTCCTTCAAGGTCCTTGTCGTTCGCCACACTAAGAACCGTTATCATTTTTTCAAAAGTAAAATGCCGCTTAAGAGCCACTACCAACTTTTTCATGCTCTCCGGATTGTGGGCGCCATCAAGAATCACCTTAGGATCATCCGATAGCTTCTCGAGCCGTCCTGGCCAGCGGGCATCCACGACTCCTTGCCGAATCGCGGCTTCAGAAATCTTAAAACGAGTTTTTTGCTCCAAGCCCTTGGCCAACGCGACGGCCTGAACCGCGTTTTCTATCTGGTGTTTCCCCAAAAGTCTTAGTTCCAAGTTGAAAAAATTCCCACTCGCGCCTCGAATATCAAAATGCTGAAATGTTTCCCCAAACTCCCTTTCAAAAACCTTGATGTCCTTGCCCACAAAAAGAAGCTGAGCGTCATTTTCCTCAACCGTTTTCTGAATCACGCTCTCCACCTCACTGGATTGAGGAGAGGAAATAACCACTTCACGGCCTTTAATGACTCCGCATTTCTGAACAGCTATTTTAGAAACCGTCTTGCCGAGTTTATCGGTGTGTTCAAGGCTGACCGGAGTGATTCCGACGACTTTGGCCTGCGCGATATTGGTGGAATCATACAATCCGCCGAGGCCCACTTCCAAAACCGCGACCTGTACTTTCATCTCTTCAAAATAATGAAACGCGATGGCGGTCATGACTTCAAAATAGGTGGGCGGATTCTTCCTCCAGTCATAACTATCTAGGATTCTTCTGATCAAGAGGACCGCTTCCACAAAACGGATCTCATTGATCGGAAGGCCGTTGACTTGGATGCGCTCCCTGACACTCACCAAATGCGGCGACGTGTAGAGGCCGACCTTTAAATCCTCCATTCTTAAAATGGAGCTTAAAATAGCCGCCGTGGACCCCTTCCCCTTGGAACCGGCAATCAGGATCGAGTCATACGCGTTTTGCGGATTGCCCAACGCCTTGGCCAGCGACCGCATGCGGTCCAGCCTTAACGCTTCCGGATATTCCCACTCCGCTGTTTTTTCGTAATTGGTAAATGAATCAAGATACTGGAGGGCTTCTTCGTAAATCAATGCTTGAAATGACGGATCCCCGTGAAGACCATGCAGATTTTGGCGCGGTCGCAGGCTTCGATGACGGCTTGGTCCTGGATAGAACCACCCGGCTGGATAATGGCGCTGATCCCGGCTTTTTTGGCAAGCTCAATAGAATCTGGTTTGGGGAAAAACCCGTCCGAGGCGAGCACGGCTCCTCGGGTCCGCTTACCAGCCTTTTTCATAGCCGTGTGGCAGGAATCCACGCGTGAAGGCTGTCCCATACCGAGCCCCACCGTCACGCCATTTTTCGCGATCACAATCGCGTTTGACTTTACGAATTTTGAGACCCTAAAAGCAAACAGAAGATCCTGTATTTGTGCTTGCCGAGGGGCAATCTTAGTCACACATTTAAGAGAACCGACGGTTGGTCCCTGTCGGTCCCGCTCCTGAAGTAAAAGACCTCCGCTTACCTTTTTAAAATCAAACGGCTCTTGGTGACTTCCCACCGCGATAGACAAAAGCCTCAAATTCTTTTTGACCTTTAGAAGTTCCAGCGCCTCCCTGGAAAATCCTTTGGCGATGATGCACTCTATAAACCCGCTCTCTAATATCGCCTGGGCGGTCGTTTTATCAACCGTCGTGTTAAAACCTACAATGGACCCAAACGCTGAAAGCGGATCACAGCGATAAGCATTCTTAAAAGCGGTGCTGGAGTCCCGAGCGACGGCAAATCCGCAGGGACTGGTGTGCTTAATAATGGAGCAGGCCGGCTCTTTAAAGGCTTCCACCATTTCAAGCGCCGCGTCCAAATCTAGGAAATTGTTGAAAGAAAGCTCTTTGCCGTGCAACTGCCGGGCCTTCACCACCCCGGAACTTTTAAGTCCCTTTTCGATGTAGAGAGCGCCCTTTTGATGTGGATTTTCACCGTAACGGAGATCCTGGATCTTTTCAAAATCCAGCGTTAGCTTTCCTGGTAAAATTTCCTTTGAGCCTACCTTCCCTTCAAAGTAGCGGTAAATAAGCCCGTCATAATAGGAAGTGAGCTTAAACACCTTAGCCGCGAGATTCCGTAGGGTCCCCTCGCTGAGCGACTGTCCGTTTTTTTCAAGCTCACGCAGAATCGTCCCGTAGTCTCTGGGATCCGAAACGGCGGCGACAAATCTAAAGTTTTTCGCGGCTCCCCTTAGTAGAGCAGGGCCGCCGACATCAATCATCTCAATTATTTCACGCTCATCTGTTTTGGACTTCACCGCGTCCCAGAAAGGATAAAGGTTCACCACTAAGAGGTCGATGGGCTCAATCTTGTGTTTCTTTAACGTTTTGAGATGCTCCGGATTATCCCGCAACGCCAAAAGTCCCGCGTGGAGGTTGGGGTGCAATGTTTTCACCCGCCCATTCAACATCTCGGGAAATTGGGTAATGCTCGAAACTTCCTTCACGCGAAGGCCTGATTTTCTTAAAAGCTCCGCCGTCCCTCCCGTAGAAATAATCTCCACGCCCATCTTGTGCAAAGACTTCGCGAACGGGACAATCCCCGCCTTGTCGTAAACACTGATAAGCGCTCTTTTAATGGGGATCATAATTTTTCAACACCTTTCTTAAAATCTGCCGCCAGCATCCGCGTCACGGCTCCCGGCTTGCCGTCTCCAATGCTTCGATCGTCCACTGAAACAACCGGAAGAATTTCTGAGGAGGTATTCGTGATGAAACATTCCGCGGCGGAATAAACCTCATGACGGGTGAGGCCTGTTTCAATAATCTCAAGCCCCCGTTTTCTCGCCAAATCGATGACAATTCCCCTCGTCACACCCCTTAAAATACCTGAACTGACGGAGGGTGTCAAAAGCCTTTTTTGGCTGGCTATAAAGATATTAGAGACAGTCCCTTCCGCCACGACCCCTCCCTGCCCCAGAAAAATAAGCTCGTGGGCCTGCCCGCCGTGGCGGGCTTCCACGCCATCCTTGTCGAGGTAGGCGATGACCCCGTTCATAAACTGCGA
>CAZDBQ010000096.1:0-3317 GCA_964503765.1 uncultured Planctomycetia bacterium
GCTCGTCCATCAAAAGGATTTTGGGATCCATCACGAGAGCTCGTGCGATCGCAGCGCGCTGCTTCATGCCCCCTGAGAGCTCGTGCGGGTGGGCATTTACAAAACGTGCCAAGTGCACCATCTTTATCACTTCGAGGGCACGGTCCTTTCTTTCTTTTTCGGGAACTCCGGCGATCTTTAAACCAAATTCCACGTTGCCCAGCACCGTCAGCCACGGAAAAAGGGCCGCCTCCTGAAAAACCACCAGGCGGTCTCTGGAGGGTCCCTCCACAATTTTGGAATCTACAAAAACTTCTCCCGAATCGGGAAACTCCAGTCCCGCGATCAGTGAAATCAAAGTCGATTTTCCGCAACCCGAAGGCCCGATGACACAAATAAACTCACCCGTCTCAATCGTAAAGTTCACGTCATGCAAAACCTGCACGCGTTGGCCTTTTTGCGCGAAACTCTTATGAACCCGCTTTAAAGCGACTCTCATTATTTTTTGTTGTCCTCTGTCTTCTTAAAACCCGTAGACACATGAAGCCCGCACTCTTTGTGCTCAGGACTCTCCCACCACCACCGTCCGGCGCGGATATCTTCCCCCGATTTCACAGCTCTCGTACAAGGTGCGCAACCAATCGACGGATAGCCCAGATCATGAAGCTTATTATAAGGAACCGCGTTCTTTTTGATGTAGGCCCACACTTGCTCTTGGCTCCAGTCCACGAGCGGGTTGATTTTCACAATCCCTCCGTGGGCTTCGTCACTTTCAATGGCTTGAATATTTTTTCGTGTGACCGATTGTTCATGCCGCAGGCCCGTGATCCAGGCTTCCAGGCCTTTCAACGCCCTCTTTAAAGGCTCTACTTTCCGGATGCCGCAGCACTCCACGCGGTTTTCGACCGACTCCCGGAAGGAATAAAATCCTTTATCTTTCTCCAATTTTTCAACGGCCTTATAATCCGGAAAATAAGACTCAACGGAAATCTTGTACTTCAACCGGATTCGGTCCATCACCTCGTACGTTTCCTCGTTGAGCCGGCCCGTATCCAAAGTAAAAACGGGGATGTGGGGGTCGATTTTTACCAGCATATCAATTAGGACCACATCCTCAGCCCCAAAAGAAGACGCCAACGCGATCTTAGGGTGAAAGCGTTTGATTGCCCAGGCGAGAATTTCCTCGGCAGGTTTTCCCTTAAATGCCTGATTTAATTTTTCAATTTCCGCCACATTCAGCATACTCAGATCGAGGCTCCCAAATGTTCGGCCTGTTTTAAAATGATCCCGCCGCCAGAAACGCGTTTATCGCTTACGAGGACAAAGCGGCCTGTCTCGGCGATTTCATCGAACGTGTCAAATACAACGGGCTTTTTGGTGGTAATCACCACCTCTGCCACTTCGTTTTTGGCCACCTCATGAGATTTGGTCGACACTTCCTCTAAGGTCGAGGAGTTAATTACCTTAATAATGGACGACACCGCGCATTCCACCTCTTGCGTTGTGAGCTTTAAAAGCAGCTTGGCGCCTTTGGCCAAATGTTGATTCCCCATCCAAAAAATATGGGCCATAAAGGAGCTGGCCACCTGTGGTTTTGAGGCAGCGCGGCAAACCACTTCTCCCCGTTCGACAAAAATCTGGTCTTCCAAAACAAAACCAACCGATTCGCCGGCAGCCGCCTTATCTTGCTGGGGGGCATTCCATTTTTCAATCGATTTAATTTTGCCTGCTTTCTCCGAAGGCAGGAAGAGCAAATCATCCCCTACGGCGAGTTTGCCGGACTCAATGCGCCCCACAAAAACCCTTTGCTTGTCGAATTTATAAACATCCTGCAGAGGAAAGCGAAGCGCCTTATCCTCAGGAACCCGGTGGTGATCGAGGCTATCCAAAAAAGGCAGAAAGGCTTTTTCGTTGTACCAGGGCATCTTGGTACTAGAGGAAATAATATTTTCCCCATGGTAGGCAGAAACGGGGATAAACGCCTTGGCTTCCAGCTTCAGTGATTTTAGGTATTGGCTATAATCAGATTTTAACTGGTCGTAAACTTCTTTTTTATACCCAACCAAATCCATCTTATTGATCACGACAATAATCGTCTTAATGCCTAAGAGCGACAAAATCGTCGCGTGCCGCTTGGACTGCTCACGCAGGCCCTCTTCGGCGTCAATCAAGAGAATCGCCGCGTCAGCACTCGAGGCTCCCGAAATCATGTTCTTTAAAAATTCCTTGTGGCCCGGCGCGTCGATAACGCGATAAGGACGCCTGGCTGTCTTAAAGGAAACTTGTGAGACGTCAATCGTCACCCCCTGGTCCTGCTCCTCCTCCAGCGCGTCCAACAAGAACGCGTACTCAAACTGCATTCCTCGGTCCTGGCAGATCGCTTCCACGTATTTAATTTTTGATGGGAGAACCGACTTGGTTTCGAACAAAAGTCGCCCCACGAGCGTGGATTTACCATGATCGACATGCCCCACAAAAACGATTCGCAGCGCGTCATCCTTTGCTTGTACTTCCTTTTCCTCCAAAGTCTGTGTCATTACATGTATCCTTTCGCTCTTAATTTCTGCATCGCGTAGCGCTGGGAATGATCCTGCTCACGGCCCACCCGCTCCGAAATCTTTGTATTCTTAAGTTCCTCAATAATTTTCTCGATTGTGTCGGCGTTGGACTCTACAGGCTTGGTGATTGGCTGGCATCCCAGCGTACGATAGCGTTTCCCGTTCTTCGCGAAGTAGAGATCGACCATGGGGATGTTTTCACGCTGAACGTAACGCCACACGTCAATCTCTGACCACTCGAGTAGCGGGTGAATGCGCACGTGCGTATCCTTGTCGTAGTCCGACTGAAATTGGTTCCAAAGCTCCGGCGGCTGATCCTTATAGTCCCATTCAAAGTCAATATTACGGGGCGAAAAAAATTTCTCTTTGGCGCGCGTCCCATCTTCATCGCGGCGGATACCGACAATGAGGCCATTCCATTTCTTGTCGGCGATCATCTGTTGGAGGGCGACCGTCTTCATTTCATGGCAGACGGTTATGGGATCATTATTGGTATAATTCACGCCGCGGTCCAGCGCCAACTGATTGACCCCCACTGTTAAATTTAAGTTCCATTCCTTCGCATAATGTTCCCGGTAGGCGTACATCTCCGGAAACTTAAAGGTGGTGTCAATGTGGACCGCTTCAAACGGCACGCGGCCAAAAAAAGCCTTTCGCGCCAGCCACAAAAGCACCGTCGAGTCCTTCCCCATCGACCACAGCACGGCTAGCTTATCGAATTTTTTATAAGCCTCCCTTAAGATGAAGATGGATTGGTTTTCTAGCTTGTCTAAATTTGTC
>CAZDBQ010000097.1:0-4207 GCA_964503765.1 uncultured Planctomycetia bacterium
GCACGCCATCGGGGGTCTCTCCGAAAATGATTTTATTCTTGCCGCGAAGATAGACCAACTTCCCAAAGAATTAAAATTACCGAGTTTGTGAGTTTCGTGTCTAGTAGAGTGAATAAAGAGAAATAATTCAACAGAGGAGAGAAATCATGAAGATAGGGGATCTTAGAGGATGGGTGATCGGAGTGTGGGTGGGGATATTCCTGGCGGCTGGGCCGCTGACGGAGGGCTTTGCAAAGGAAAAAAACGATTGGGATGTTTTAAAGAAGCCTTCCCCGGAAAGAATTGCTTATTTAAAGAAGTTGAAACAAGAAAATCCGGATGAATTTAATAAGCTTATGAGCGAACGAAAGAAGAAGATTGATGAACAAATGAAAGAGCTTAAGAAAAAAGACCCTCAGAAGTATCAGGAAATTATGCGGAATATGCAACAGCGCCAAAACGCGGAGCTAAAGAGACTCCGCCAAGAGAACCCTGAACAATTTTACAAAATCATGGAGAATAAGCGACAGGGGCTCTTGGAGCTTGAAAAGAATGATCCCAAGAAATTTGAGGAACTCATCAAGGCCAATCCGAAGTTAAAGGAACGTTTGAAGAATCGCTGGGACCGCCCGAGTGAAGACCCGGGATTGCACACCGGAGATAAACTTGGCGTGAGAGACCATGGAGAAGGCTCAGTATCTATCTAGTGCGCTCCTGTGATATGATAACTCCCCTGTTAAATCAAAGTTCGGGCGGTTAGCTCAGCTGGTTAGAGCGTCTGATTTACATTCAGAAGGTCACAGGTTCGAGCCCTGTACTGCCCATTTTTTTGGGCAGTAAATAAATCGAAGAGAGTTAAAAAGGGGAATTTATGTCGTTTGACAATTTAGGGCTTCATCCAGATTTACTTAAAGGGATTCATGACCTGGGGTATACCCGGCCCACGCCGGTGCAAGAACAGGTGATTCCTCACATTCTAGCGGGCAAAGATGTCATTGCTTGTGCTCAAACCGGAACAGGGAAGACGGCCGCTTTTGTGCTGCCGATACTTCATCGGCTGCTCAGCGAAAGAAAAAAACACGGTGTGCGGGCCCTGATTGTGGCCCCGACACGGGAGCTGGCACTTCAATCCATGGAACATCTGGGAAATCTTTCAAGGCATGTTCATTTAAGGGGGCACGCTATTTTTGGCGGCGTTCCGATGAATCCTCAGGTGCGGGCCTTGGCGCAAGGCGTGGACATCATTTCAGCCACTCCCGGAAGACTTTTGGACCATGTGTACCAGGGACGGATTGATTTCGGTGCGCTGGAAGTATTAGTGCTGGATGAGGCGGACCGCATGATGGACATGGGTTTTTTGCCGGATGTTAAAAAAATAATGTCACTGCTGCCTCCTCGCAGACAAAACCTCATTTTTTCCGCCACGATACCCGAAGAAATTATGGGCCTGGCGCATCAGATTTGCCATCAGCCTGTGATTGTACAAGTGGCGCGAAAATCATCCACACCGGTGGGGATCCGTCACGCGGTCTATCCGGTGTCGCACGATCAAAAAACAGAGCTTCTCCTAAGGCTTCTTCATAAGGAAACCGGGATGGATTCCGTTATTGTTTTTACCCGAACAAAATCCCGCGCGGACCGTTTGGCACAGACTTTAGACCGCTCCGGCGTAAAAACCTCTGTGCTCCACAGTGACAGAAGCCAAGGGCAGAGGCTGAGTGCCCTGGAACGGTTCAGGCACGGCAGAAGCCAGGTGCTGGTCGCTACGGATATCGCGGCGCGCGGTATTGACGTTAAGGATATCAGTCATGTCATTAATTTTGATGTGCCTCAGACACCCGAGGATTACATCCACCGCATTGGAAGGACGGCCCGCGCGGAGGCGACAGGGGACGCTTTTTCCCTCATTTCTCCCGATGAGGAAGCCATGATTGTCGACATCGAGAAAGCTATTAATCAAAGTCTTCCACGAATCACACTGCCTGATTTTAATTACCGTAAATCTCACCCCAAGGCGGCCACGCATTCCCGGCAGGCTCACCCCAGCCCAAGGCGCCATTCATCCCAGCACTCCAGCGGCCCAAAGCGCAAGACCTGGTAAGGTAGGGCACCTATGAACGCTCAGAAAACAAAATCCATTCAAGACATTGAACTGAGAATGGAAACCCTGGAACCGGACTCTTTCAGGTACAAGGTGTTGGATTCCGCGAAGAGCTTTAAAAGCTCCTGGATTGAGCTCGGCCAGTATCTGTTTACCATTTACAAAGACAAAATGTTCAAGGACTGGGGGTATCTTACCTTTGAGGCCTACTGTGCCAAAGAGATTGGCATACGCCAGGCGACGGCGGTCAAGCTCCTAAAATCCTATTCGTTTCTGGAACGTGAAGAACCTGCCTTCTTAAAAAACCAATCACTGCAAGAGACAAAGCCCAGCCAGATTCCCAGTTACGAGTCGGTGAACGCCTTGCGCTTGGCCAAGGCCAGTGACCTGATCTCCGAATCTGATTACAAAAAAATAAGGGAGGATATCCTCGAGAATCCTAAGGAAGACACCGAGGTCAAAAAGAAGATCCGTTACATCTTAAAAAGCCATTCGAAGCCGTTGTCTGATGAGGAAAAGGAAGAAAAGAAAAGCATGACGATCAAGCGCATTCTCACTTCTTTGAGAAATACAAAAAACGAACTTCAGGAACTTTCTTTTCCAACAAAAGTGGTTAAGCAAATTGACCAACTCATTGACTTGCTTTCCGAATTTCAGAAATGACCAAATTATTTACTCCCAGCCAGGCCAATCAGACCCTTCCGTTGGTTAAAAAAATCGTGGGGGATATCCTGTCCACCGGCCAGCAGATCCGCGATATTTCCGCGCGTATCAGTACGAACGCCGAGAAGGATCCTGAGATTATCCGGTTGATGGGCCAATTGGAGGAACTCTTTGAGGAGATCGAGGCTATTGGCTGTTATTACAAAGACTGGAATTTTTCCATCGGCCTGGTGGATTTTCCTTCCGTGATAGGCGGGAAGGATGTTCTTCTTTGCTGGCGAAGCGATGAGGAGGAACTCAAATACTACCACGGGACCGAAGAGGGTTTTTCGGGACGTAAACTCATTCCCCTTGAAAAGATAAAATAAGCGGATTTAGCACAAATAAAAAAGGACGGCTTTAAGAGCCGTCCTTTTTTATTTCTTCTTAAGGCTTATTTATGACAGATGCTTAGAGATCAGCTTCGTCATTTCAAACATTGAAACCTGGGGTTTCCCAAAAATTGGCTTCAAGTTAGCATCCGCATTGATGTTCCTTCTGTTCTTCTTGTCCTGAAGATCGTTCTTCTTGATGTATTCCCAAAGCTTCTTCACGACCTGAGTGCGGGGTAGGGGTTTCGCTCCGACTACCTTGCCTAGCGCATCACTCGGCTGTAAAGGCTTCATAAATGCTGCGTTTGCTTTTTTTGCCACTTTTATCTCCCTTTGTTAAAATGTGCGTGTTTTCAACCTACATAGTTCTATCACAAACGGTCTTAAAAGCAAAGGAAGAATTTTCCCTCGAGAATATGGCTCGCTAGCCCCACCGCGTCGGGGGACCCTAGGGCTGCCAATAGTTATCTTTTCACGGACACGCTCCGGCGCCCCTCCGAGGAAAGATGTCTCGCGGGTCCTGCCGCATCGGGGAGCCTACACGGCGAAAGTGTAACCCTTGCACCATGTAGGCTACCACCCCTCGCGTCACCCGCTCGCCATGCATGGGGTCAGACCCCACAACCGGTGGGTGGCAAAGGCTGAACCATATTCCTGAGGGGTCGTGGTATAATTTTTTCATGACTGGTCTGTATGTTCACATCCCATTTTGTACCAAAAAATGCCATTACTGTGATTTCGTGATCACAAAATCTGGTTCGCTCGAGAAACACGATGCGTTTCTCTCGGCGTTGGAGATAGAGGTAAAGTATTACGCGGCGGAATTTGAATCGAGAATATTCGACACGTTGTACCTCGGAGGCGGGACTCCTTCAACGATGCGGGCTGCAGAGATGGAGTGGCTCTTCATGCTTTTGAGAAAACATTTTAAGTTCTCGCCAGAGGCTGAGATCACCTGTGAAGTGAACCCAGGCGATATTGACCCAGAAAAGGCGCGGCTCCTCCGGTCACTTGGGATAAACCGAATTAGTTTGGGGGCGCAATCGTTTCAAGACGAGACGCTAAAGCGATTGAACCGAGCCCACGGCGCGCA
>CAZDBQ010000098.1:0-2648 GCA_964503765.1 uncultured Planctomycetia bacterium
ACAGCCACAGGCGGAGGAGGCGTTCATTTTGACGTCTACCTACGTGGTTTATTTGACCCCGAGAACGGCGCGGATATTGACTGGATTCGCCGGATCTAATAAAAGCCTCTAAAGAGCTTTTCAGACAGTCCCGCCCTATAGACTACTTAACATAAGATACATTATAGGACATTAAGAGGGTAAACGGGAGCTTGTCCACAGGATGTCCAGTCAGGCAGTTGTTAAGAGTTAATTTGGGGAAACTTCAAGAAAAAGCTAGATGTGTTATTATTTTCTGCTGAATAACAGAAAAGCCCAGCCAAGGATAAATGCCAGGCCTCCCACCGGAGTCAACGCGCCAAGCCAGCGGATGCCAGTTAGCGCCATCACATAAAGACTCCCGGAAAAGACGAGAATCCCAATTGTAAAAGAAGCTCCGGCGAGTGTCAGTACCCGGCTTGACCCGGATATACCAGCCGCCGCGAAAGCCACCACAAAGATCCCGATCGCGTGCACAAACTGGTAAAGAACCGCTGTTTTATAAATATCAAGGCTTTCGGGAGACAAGCGGCCCTTCAGCGCGTGTGCACCAAAGGCGCCGAAGATCACCCCTAACATCATGAAAAGAGCCGCTAACTTGAACCAGGTATTTGTCATAAACCTCTCCCCTATATTCTGGTTTATTTTCATTTTGGAGACACGTTAGCCATCAGCTATAGGATAAATCAAACAGCAGAAATAAGCTATCCCGCTCGGCGATTAGGGTGATCTTTGTCTCATCCTGGATGGCTGCGCCGTCGCCCTCCGCTATTGTTTGGGTATTGATTTTGGTCTCTCCCCTGACCATTTGAAGCCAGAGGCCGCGCTTTTTTTCGATTTTGTAGTCAATCGAGCGGTTCTTTTCAAGGGTACAGGCGTAGAGATCGGCGTCTTGGTGGAGGAGGACAGCGCCGTTCCGAGGTTTTGAGGAAGCGATAAGAGTGAGCTCGTTTTCTTTACCATGAGAGGCAATAGTCTTCTGCTCATAGCCGGGCGACAGGCCCGTTTTGTCGGGCAGAATCCATATCTGGAGAAGATGCGCTGGGTCTTTCTTGGAAGGATTGAATTCGCTGTGGCGAATACCCGTGCCGGCAGTCATTCGCTGGATCTCGCCGGGTCGGATAATTGAGGTGTTGCCCATGCTGTCTTTGTGCTCGAGGGCACCCTCTATGATGTAAGTGAGGATTTCCATGTCTCTGTGAGAATGGGTTGGAAAGCCCTGTCCCGGCTCAACGCGATCTTCGTTGATAACACGCAGCGACCGGAATCCCATGTGGGCCACGTCGTGATAGTCGCCGAAGGAAAAAGTATGGTAGGTATCAAGCCAGCCGTGATTGAAATGCCCTCTTTCACCGCTTTTTCTGACTTTAATCATCCGCTTTTTTTGCGGGAGGATTTACTACGGTATCGAAAACAGGATACTGTATGATCGTTGACCATCCCGATGGCCTGCATGTGGGCATAAAGCGTAGTCGGACCCAAGAACTTAAAGCCTCTTTTCTTTAGATCCTTTGCCCACGTAACCGCTTCGTCGATGCACACTGGATACTCCTTGATTGTTCGGAGCTTGTGGATGATTGGCTTTCCCTTGACCCACGTCCACATGTATTTGGAGAACGTCCCAAATTCTTCGCGGATTTTGATGAAAGCATTGGCATTGGCGATAGCGGCGTCTATTTTGGCTCCGTTGCGCACGATGCCAGCATTCTTCATGAGCCGTGCTGTATCGCGGGAACTAAAACGGGCCACCTTCCGGAAGTCAAACCCCGCGAACGCGTTCCTAAAATTCTCGCGCTTATGAAGGATTGTCCGCCATGAAAGCCCCGCCTGAAACGCCTCTAGGACTAGAAACTCAAATATTTTCCGGTCATCATAGACCGGTATGCCCCACTCCTCGTCGTGATACTTCAAATACAGCGGGTCGTCCTGTACCGGCCAGGGACAGCGTTTCACACTCAGGCTCACTCATTCGTCTCTGAAGAAGTCTGCTGCGAGCGCCCACTGAACATACTTTCAAGGAGACCGGCTGCCGCGCCTACGCCGGCGCCAACAAGCGCGCCCTTCCCCGCTTTTCCGCCGGAGGCGGATGAAGCAATGGCTCCCGTTGCTGCTCCCACAAGAGCCCCCCTAACGACCGGATTGCCCAAAACCTGCCTCATGGAGGGTGGCGGGTTCTTGGTGGCGGGCCGCACATTGATTTCCTCAAAGCGGGTTACGCTGTCGGCATGCCAGAGGCCTGACTCCTCTCGGCGCACGTCGGCGCTGATCGCGTCATTGGGCCGGAGATCTGACACCGAACGAACGCCGTTAAGACGAGTCTGCCAGTCCACTTTAAGGTCCAGCGCGTTCGGGTAGGGCCTTCCCTGTGGGTCATAAACCACTACTTCTAGATTTCGTGAACTCGCTTCCTTCACGCGGCCCTCAATGGTGTCAGCCAGCGCCGCAGACTGCAGAGCAACCGACAAAACGATTACGAACGCAGCTGAACGAACGAATTTATTCAACATGTTTATTTCCCCTTTTATGATTTTTTGTCCAGACACCACGTGACTCCGCCGCGGCAAGCGATGAGAAGAAAAACGAAGCAATAGAGGACTGCCAGTTCGCCCTTGTTGATGGCCGGGAAAAAC
>CAZDBQ010000099.1:0-2786 GCA_964503765.1 uncultured Planctomycetia bacterium
CGGATTTTTCTTAGACGCCGGGGTTCCTTACGAAGAGGTCTTCGGGACAAAGGCTGTTCTGTAAACGTCAGAAACTCAATATTCCTGATCGTGGCTATCAGGCAAGCTAGAGCTAGGCTGCAGGTAAGAAAAGTTGAAAGGGTATACCCCAAACCCATCCACTCAGGCCAATATTTCATAACAAGAAACGTACCGAGTGCATTGCTGGCAAAAAAGAACACTGAAATCATAAGCGCCAGAAACCGCCGATCAAAATACAGGATGATGATGAATATAACGAGCAAAAACGCGTGAAAATAAGTTCCTATGCCGAGAAGTCTGACTGCCTGCACATGCTCTGGCTTTAGACTCAAAAAACTAATAAAATAAGGGGCGGAAAAAAGATATATTGAGGTAATCGCCGTTTGCATCACGAACATGCGGGCCGCTGAATCGTAAAGCGTCTGCACCATCTCTTTCTTCTTCAACATAATGCTGTCAAAAGACCCTTTATTGATGATGGCACCATAAAATCCCTTGTACGCATCATAAAAATTGGTCTCAACATCCACAAGAAAGTGCGCTAATCCAGGAATGATCGTGATGAACGCGACAAAGGAGCAGCTGTCGTACGGGTAATTGGAATAGAATAGTGAGTGGATATATTCTCCTCCGGAAGAAAACCAGTAGATGATTTTATCAACCCAAATGGCTGAATAATAAAAGAAGCCCATCCATAAAAGATCCGGAAATTTGGGAATCTGCCTTAAAAAATCAAATCGACAAATGACGGTAGAATCAAATTCATAAAACACCCTGTACATCAGAAGAAAAAGAACCGCGATCTGACCGGCTGCAAACCCAAACAAATGTCCCTCTAGGCCGAAATAAATGCCAAATACAAGCGCGCCAAAAAAACTGGTAAGGGCCCCCAGGAAAAAGGCCCAGGCAATAGCCATATAGTCGCGAGCAGCGCTCAAGAAAATCATCGTTTGCCAGATGCAGCTAACGGCAATATACAGCATAACCCCGGCGATCTTAAACGAAAGGCTTTCATCACAAAAAGCGTAAAAAATCGAGGAGGTTACTCCCTGAAAGATAACGGTACATAAGGTAAGCCCCACAAAACTGGGCAGCATAATATTCTTCTGCTTCAAATACAGGCGGTCCGCTAAAAAGCGTGTGACGACTAGCTGTATAGCCCCGGTAGTGATGAGCGAAAAAGCGAAGGTATAGACAACCGTCACGCGAAAAAGCTTTTGTGAGGCAATCCCCAGGTCAGGGTATGAAAAAACCCACAAGAAGGCCAAACATAGAATCGAAATAATCCAGGGACCCGCCGAGATAATACCCGCGTACGCGTAGGCGCGAATATCCCCGATAAAGGTATCCTCCGCCATAAGACGCCTTAATTGAAAACCTATCCCTGCCATAACCCGTTACCCTCTCTCCGCCAAGGTGGCGGCAATCTTTTTATTTCCCGTCAAATAGGATTCGTATAAAGAATGATAACTGGCTATCATTTGGTCGGAGGTGTAATAGCGCCTCACACGATTCCACCCCGCCTCCGACATCTGCCGCCAGGCTTTTGGATCCTGAAGGATAGCCCGGATGGCGCTAGCGGTCTCATGAGGATTGCCGACGGCCGTCACTCTCCCGGCGGCGCCCAGCGCGCGGTCCGCCTCCGACCCTCCGCAAATAAGCTCACGGCAGGCACCCACGTCAGAAGCCACAACCGGTACCCCGTGGCCCATTGCCTCAAGAACTGAAAGGGGCTGGGCTTCGCTGATGCTCGTTAAAACCATCACATCTATCCGTGGGTAATACTCATTGACGTTCACGTTGCCAGTAAACAGAACAATGTCATCTAAATTGAGCATTTGAACAAGCGCTTTGCATTCCTCATAATATTTCTGGTCCTCTTCCCCATCACCCATCACGTAGATACGTATACCCTTAATATCCTCAGAAATAATTTTCGCCGCGCGGATAAAAGTCTTCACATCCTTGATCGGCACGATGCGACCGACAAACCCTATTGTCGGACGGGCCTTGGCCCCTTCATACGCCTGCCGCGGCGCCTCAGAAACCGCTGTCCCGTTGGGGATAATCTGGATCCTTGACGGCTCGGCTCCGCCCTCTATCTGCATGCGGCGGTTTCCCTCGAAAAGTGTGATGATCTCATCCGCGTAGTGATACGCCAAGCGGCTTAGGCTGTCAAATTTTTTTATCCAAAGATCTTTGAGGAAGCCCATACTCACATTGGCGCGGTTCACCGTCTCCTCAGGCGAGTATATCCATTTAGCCCTGGCGATCTCGATCTTCCTTTCATGAGTGTAAATACCGTGTTCAGTCAAAACGTACGGCGCCTTTTTCTCAAATTTGGCTATCACCGCCAAAAGCCCCGCGTATCCCGTACAGACGGGGTGATAAAGGGTGGCATCCGGAATGGAGGCGTCAAAAATTTTCACAAGCGGGGCGTGCATGTAGCGCATGGCCCAGTAAAAGTCGACAAAAGATTTATCGCCGGCCGCGCTCATAAAGTAGTCCGTCATGAGCTTCCAGCTTTGCGGAGACCTTAAAATATCCTTTACGCTCAAAACTCGGGTTTTCTTATTGATCACCTGCCGGTAAAACTCTTCAAAGCCTGAGAAGTTGCTTTTTTCCATACCAGCGTAAAAGTCCTTGAAAATCTGCCAGGCGCGTTCTTCATCGCCCTTCGACTTGGCTTTGGTCTCCGCATAATCGTGCACAAACACTTCTTTGTATTCAAGAATATTGGAGGGAATCTCATACTTAGGCGTGCG
>CAZDBQ010000100.1:0-12131 GCA_964503765.1 uncultured Planctomycetia bacterium
CTCTCCATCGTGAAGCATATCGTTGAAAGACATTCCGGCCAGATCCACGCTTCCAGCGCCAAACAAAAAGGCGCCACGTTTACGATCACCCTCCCAAAGTAATCCTTCGCCCAGCCTCCCAAACGGCCCCTCGGGAAATGGCCCGCGGGTCCTGTCGCTTCGTGGAGCCTACACGGCGCAAGTGTAACCCTTGCACCATGTAGGCCACCACCACTCGCGCCACCCGCTCGCCAAAAAGAATATTATGGCCTTATCCCGAAAAGGACAGCCCTCGGAGCCTCTTCTACCTGGGGTCTGACCCCAATTAGAGGGATGACGATAGTTTTCTTTTCAAAGGACCGTTGGAAGTCGCGAGCGGCCATGGTGGTCGCCAAAGGCGACCGAGCGAGCGACTACACCGAGCGAGGTGCCTCGGAGGGGCGCCGGAGCGTGTCCGTGAAAAGATAACTATCGGCATCCCATGGGCTCCCCGTAGCGGCAGGGCCGCCCGGTTCTTCATCAAATCTTCACAATGGGTTTATCGTCTCTTTAAATTCAAATTGTACACTTTGGGTAGAAAATTTTAGTAAGCCCAAGAGGCGAGGAGTGGTTATGAGAAAAGGTGTTTCTTTGGTTTTGGTGATAGCGGTGTTGCTCTGCGGCGCGCTGCCTTCGTACGCGGATTCTTCGGCGGACGTGCAATCCATGAAGTCGATGCTGGAAGGCATGAAACAGCAGATGGCGAAGATGCAGGAGACGATTGAACAGCAGAATCTGAGGCTGCAGCAGCTTGAGTCCACGAAGGTGCTTGAAACTTCTCAGCCCAGCGTGCCAGTACAGGCGGCCACAAGCGATAAGGATTTCCAAAAGAGTTTGAAGGACAACATCGGGGAAGTGATCCCGTGGCTTAAAGGCGCTAAGTATGGAGGGGATTTGAGGCTCCGGGCCGAAACGTTCGATTATTATGACAAGAATAATGATGCGGGGTCCACGGGTACCGCGGCCGACCGCACCCGCAACCGGTTTCGCTTTCGCCTGAAGTGGGGTTTGGAGAAAGATTACGGGGATGATTGGAAACTTGGCTTCCGGATCTCGACGGGGAATCTCACGGACCAGACTTCCGCTCTTCAAACGATGGGCAATCCGGGATATTTTACCTTCAAGGATCTTGTCATCGACCGGGCCTACGCGCTCTACACGCCGGCGGCCCTCGCGAATGTTGGGTTTCTTAAGGGAGTTAAAATTGGGGCGGGAAAATTTGAAAATCCTTTTCTACGTTACTCATCGCCCATTGTTTGGGACGCGGACGTGACGCCGGAGGGCCTCTACGAACAGGCGAACCTAGAGCTTGTGAGCACAGAGGACACCAAGGTGAATTTCCAGGGGACGGCCGGGCAATTCATCGTGAATGAGGGCACGGCGGTAGAATCGGACGCCCAAGTTTATGGCTATCAGGGCGCGCTGACTCTTTCCACGAAGAGTTTTGGGACCGAAAAACCCATCGATTTTACCGTGGCAGGCGCTTTCTATGATTACACCAACTGGTTCCAGACGGTGACGGCCAATTCCAATGGCATCTCATTTCTCAGGACGAACACCCTTATCGCGGATAACTTCAGGGTTCTCGATATTTATCCGGAAATAGCGTTTCATCTTGGCAGTGTCCCCGCGACTCTTTGGTACGACTACGCGACTAATTTAGCCAATGTCGGTACCGAAAACCTGGCTGGTTCTGGAGGCAACGATATCCATGACGCTGATGAAGCCTGGGGCGTCGGATTTAAAATCGGCAAGCCAAAGAAAAAAGGGGAGTGGGAGCTTTTCTACGGCTATTACGAGATTGGCGCCAATGCCGTGGTCGCGGCTTTCAACGACAGCGACTTCGGCGGGCCTGGTCAGGTGGGGGCGACAAACCGCCAAGGCCACAAAGTGGGTTTTGGCTACCAGTTGACGAACAGTGTTTCGGTTAACTGGACCGGCTATATTGTTCAGCCTCTTAATCCTTCCACGTCCGTGGCGAGCAGCACCAATGAAGATGTTTTTAGATCTCAGGTGGATTTCAATTTCAAATTTTAATTTACAAGGGGAGAAACAAACAATGTCTAGAAAAGTGATCACCTTTATTTTGGCGGCAGGATTCCTCGGTACGGTTACCTTTGTCACACCCGCTTGCGCCAAAAAGAGCAATTCCCTTCAAGTGAAGGGATCTGACACGATGGTGAATCTCGTGCAGAGTTGGGCCGAGGAGTTTATGAAGAAGAGCCCGGATTCCTTTATCGCCGTCACTGGGGGAGGATCGGGTACGGGTTTTGCCTCGCTCATCAACGGGACCTGCGATATCGCGATGAGCTCCAGGGAAATAAAATCTAAAGAAGTAGCGTTGGCGGAGAAAAAAAACATCCATCCCAAGGAATTTAAAGTGGCTCTGGATGGTCTGGCGGTTGTCGTGAATACCGCGAATCCCGTGTCTGAACTGACTGTCGACGAGCTCGCGGGGATTTTCACCGGCAGAATAAAAAATTGGAAGGAAGTCGGCGGTGACGACTCACCGATCGTGATTCTTTCGAGAGAGGTTAATTCAGGCACCCATCTCTACTTTAAGGAACATATCTTAAGGAAGGGAGACGCGAAGTCCACGGAGGAATTCTCACCGGAAGCGCTTCTTTTGCCTTCAAGCCAGGCGATCGCCGATGAAATTTTGCAAAATCAGGACGCGATAGGCTACTACGGTATGGGGTACATCGGTAAAGACCACAAAGCCATCCGCGTCGCGCAGGAAAAAAATTTAGAGTACGTTTATCCCACGGTTGAGGACGTCATAAGCGGGAAATACCCTATTTCAAGGCCGCTTTACATTTATACGAACGGCGAGCCGGACGGTGACGTAAAGCGGTTTATGGAGTTCATTCAATCGAGTGAAGGACAGGAGCTCGTGTCCAAGATGGATTTTGTCCCGGTAAAAAAATAAAGCCCGTGTCGTTATTTAAGAGAATAAAAGAATTCATTGTTGAGACCGCGATAAAGATAAGCGGCTTGTCCTCTATTTTTATCGTGGCGCTCATATTTATCTTCCTTTTAAAGGAAGGCGTTCAGCTTTTTCAGACTGAAAAGGTTGCTGATTTTCTTTTTGGGAGAAACTGGTACCCGATTTCCGAGCCTCCGGGCTTTGGGATCCTGCCGCTCATCCTTGGTTCCCTTCTTGTGACGCTGGGTGCCGCGCTGATCTCGATTCCGCTGGGAGTGGCGGCCGCGATCTACATCGCGGAGGTGGCCCCTCCGAAGCTTAAGGAAATATTAAAATCCGGCGTGGAGCTCTTAGCCGCGATTCCGAGCGTGGTCCTGGGCTTTATCGGCATGGTCACGATAGTTCCTTGGATAAAATCCATTTTTCATATCCCCACCGGACTCACGGCCCTTTCAGGGTCGATCATCTTGGCTTTCATGGCCATGCCTACAATTGTTTCCATCGCGGAGGATGCGCTTCACTCTGTTCCGAAGATATATAAGGAAGGCGCTTACGCGCTCGGCGCCACCCAGTGGCAAACGATTTACCGGGTCGTGCTGCCGGCGGCCACGTCGGGGATTATGGCCGCCGTGATGCTGGGGATAGGCCGGGTTGTGGGTGAGACTATGGCTGTCATGATGATTACGGGGAATTCCGCTTCGATGCTCCGAGGATTTTTATATCCCGTGAGGACTTTGACCGCGACGGTGGCGGCGGAGATGGGTGAAACGGTACAGGGCAGCGATCATTATTTCGCTCTATTCGCGATCGGTATCGTTTTATTTTTCATCACATTCGCCATCAACATGACGGCGGACCTTTTTTTGCATAGGAAAAGAAAGTGATACGCCTCTCACCTAAAGTCACCCAAAAGATAGCTTTCCTTTTACTGCTTTTGGCAACCCTGCTGGTGATTGTCCCCGTTGGCATGGTGATTGTCGTCATCTTGAAGAACGGCATCAGCGCGATCTCGTGGGAATTTCTCACTCAGATGCCCCGCTCCGGTATGCGGGAAGGGGGGATCCTCCCGGCGATTGTGGGCACTTTTTATCTTGTGCTGGGGGCGGTCGTTTTCGCGCTTCCTTTGGGACTGTTTGCCGCGATTTATTTAAATGAATATTCCAAAGACAATACCATGAGCCGGATTGTCCGCCTGGCGATCATAAACCTAGCGGGGGTGCCCTCCGTCGTATTCGGTTTGTTCGGTCTGGCCCTTTTTGTCGGTTTTTTTAAATTTGGCGCGTCCATTTTATCAGGCTCGCTGACGCTCGGGGTCATGATACTCCCCGTCATTATCACGTCTTCGAGAGAGGCGCTCGGCTCGGTGCCTAAGTCGTTCAGGGACGTGAGTTTGTCTCTAGGCGCCACGAAACTTCAGACGATCAAGTACGCGGTGTTGCCTCACGCGCTGCCGGGAATACTCACGGGCACCATCCTTGGTGTGGGACGCGCGGCTGGAGAGACGGCTCCGATACTTTTCACGGTCGCGGCGTTTTATCTTCCGCGTCTTCCTCAGGATATCTTTGATCAGGCAATGGCCTTGCCTTACCACTTGTATGTCCTTTCCACGCAGGTGCCGAACGTTGACGTTAAGATAAGATACGGAACCGCGCTTGTTCTCTTAACGATCGTTCTCCTTATGAATCTCATCGCGATCATGATTCGTTCTCACTTCCGGAGCAAGAAAAAGTGGTAAAAATAAAAGTGGTTAACCTGAGCGTGAACTTCGGCAACGTCGTTTCATTAAAAGACGTCACAATTGACATTGAATCACGTCAGATCTTGAGCATCATCGGGCCCGCCAATTCCGGAAAGAGCACCTTTTTGAAAGCCCTCAATCGTTTGAACGATGTCGAACGCGACGTCAAGGTTTCGGGCAATGTTTACCTCGACGGCAAAGAAATCTACCGGGACTACGATCCCGTCGCGTTGAGGCAAAAGGTGGGAATTATTTTTGCGCTTCCAATGCCGCTTCCGATGACGGTTTTTGAGAACGTTGTTTACGGGCCGAGGCGCCAAGGAATGCGTGACCAGCGCAAGCTTTCGCACATTACCGAAAAGGCCCTGAAGGACGCCTATCTTTGGGATGAGGTTAAAGACAGGCTGGGAGAATCCGCGATGAAGCTTTCCGGGGGCCAACAGCAGCGGCTTTGCATCGCCAGGACACTGGCGGTGAATCCCGATGTCATTATGTTCGACGAGCCTTGCTCGGCGCTGGACCCTATTTCAACCGCCAGGGTCGAAGAGGCGATGATGAAGCTCAAAGAGCATTACACAATTGTTCTCGTCACCAACAACACCAAACAAGCCGCCCGCGTGGGAGATAAAACCGCATTCTTTCTCATGGGAGAGCTTGTTGAAATAGACGCCACCGGCAAGATATTCACGGCCCCACGTGATAAAAGAACTAACGATTACGTCTCCGGGAGGTTTGGCTAATGAGCATCATACAAACCAAGGATCTCGACCTGTATTATGGTTCCTTCCAGGCCCTGAAGAACGTTAATCTTTCAATCGCCGAGAAACGGATTACTTCTATCATCGGACCTTCAGGCTGCGGAAAATCCACACTTCTTAGGGTGTTTAACCGGATGAACGATTTGGTGGAGGGGGTGGGGGTGACCGGCCAGGTACTTCTTAAAGGGGAGAATATCTACAGGCCCGATACGGATCTGCTTCTGTTGCGAAAAAAGGTGGGGATGGTTTTTCAACGGCCCAATCCCTTTCCCATCTCGATATTCGAAAATATTGTTTTTGGCTTGAGGATTCATCACCTATACCAAGAAAAGAAGGAATTGCTCTATGAGATAGCCAAGGAAAGCCTCGAGTCTGTTTTGCTGTGGGATGAGTTGAAGAACAAGTTGGATAATCTCGCGACGAATCTTTCTTTGGAACAGCAGCAGAGGCTCTGCATCGCGCGGCTGCTGGTGGTAAAGCCAGAAGTGCTTCTCATGGATGAACCTTGCTCCGCCCTTGATCCGCTCTCAACGGCGCGAATAGAAGAGTTGATGCTCGAGCTTAAGAAAAATTATACGATTATTATCGTCACCCACAACATGCAGCAGGCTGCCCGCGTTTCAGACGATGCCGGCTACATGCTCTTGGGGGAGCTTATAGAATTTGGCGTCACGCAGGCGATTTTTACGACTCCTCGAGATAAGAGAACGGAAGATTATATTACAGGACGGGTCGGATAGAATACGGTATACTAAAAAAGAGAGGGCATTATGGAAAGACATTTTGACGAAGAATTAAAGAATTTGAAGCAAAAACTGCTCCACATGGCGGATACCGCCCAGGAAATGATTGGTCTTTCGGTCAGGGCCCTCGCCGAGAGGAAAGAGGCGCTGGCTCAGGAGGTGTTTGGACTTGAGCAGACCGTGAATCACATGGAAATTGAAATTGAGGAGGAAGTGTTGAAGCTTCTGGCCCTGCGTCAGCCGGCGGCCGGGGATTTACGGCTCTTGACCGCTATCCTTAAGATTAACAATGACTTGGAGCGTGTCGCCGACCAGGCCGTAAACATCTCGGAGATCGCGATTGATCTTTTAAAGCAACCTCCGCTCAAACCCTTGATTGACATCCCTCACATGGCGAACCTCGCCCAGCGGATGATAAAAAACAGCATCGACGCTTTCGTGAACGAAAACCCCGCTCTCGCCCAGCAGGTTTGCCGGGATGACGATGAGGTGGATCGGATCAATGACCAGGTATTCAGTGAGCTTTTGACTTACATGACGGAAGACCCTAAGAGCATCACCCGCGCGGTGGATCTCATTCTTGTGAGCCGCAATATTGAGCGTGTGGCCGATCACGCGACCAACATCAGCGAAGATGTGATTTTTATCGTCGAAGGAAAAAATATTAAGCATCATATCCAGGACGAGAACCGGTAAGGCCTTCGGGATTTTATGGCGGAAAATACGGCTGAAAAAAACGGTCAAGCTTGTGTGCTCGTGAGCGGCGGAGTCGAGAGCACCGTTCTTTTAAATGATGCGCTCTCGCGGTATGAGAGCGTCACCCCCCTGTATATTCAAAACCATCTGCGCTGGGAAGATGTCGAGCTTTTCTGGCTCAAGAAATTCTTAAGAAACGTCAAATCCACGAAACTCAAGCCCCTTAAGATCATGGATCTTACGATGCGCGATTTGTACGACGGGCATTGGAGCCTTACGGGGACCCGCGTGCCGGGGCCGGGCTCGAAAGATGACGCGGTCTATCTTCCCGGCCGTAATATCGCGCTTCTTTCAAAGGCGGCTATTTTTGCGGCGCTCAACGACATCCGTTTTATTGAAATCGGCGTGTTAAGCGGGAACCCCTTCAGCGACAGCTCAAAACCATTTTTTGCGAAGATGTCAGATGTTTTGTCCCTTGGCTTGAATAAAGAAGTGGTGATCAAAGCACCGTTTCAAAAGTTGAAGAAGGAAGATGTGATTTTAATGGGGAACAAGCTGTTGCTAGAATCCACATTTTCCTGCATTAATCCCAAAGGGTACGACCACTGCGGCGAATGCAACAAATGCATGGAACGGAAGAAAACGTTCTTCGCGGTGGGGATGACGGATAGGACGAAATATAAAAAGCCTGGGCTTTAAAACCTGCGGTTCCACTCTTCTTTAGAGTACTTCTCCCTCACAAGCTTTTCAATTCTTTCGGTCGGAGCCTCTTCCAAAATTTCTCTCGCGCTCCAACAAGCGCTAAGCGCTTCTCTGATCTTATCCGGTGAGACCTTTATGTTTGTCAAAAAATCCGCGTGAGATCTGTTTTTTCGGTAGGGAGGTTGCTTCGAGGGGAAGTGAAGGAGTTTGCTGATCAGTGAGATATCAAATGCATGTAGAAAAGTGCCGTGAAACAGCAAAAAACGTTTTTTCCTCCTCTGGGCGTTGCCTGAAAATTTTAAAGGCCCGAGTGCCAGGTCGGTTGTGCCGCAGACTTTGACCGTGTCGCCCAGAAGAGGACGGAGCGCTTCCTCGTGGCGTGTCATGATGTAGGTGTTGGTCTGGGTGATGCTTTTTAGGGGAGGGAGGTTTTCACTATTCAAAATAAGGGAAAAATTAAGGCAACCCGGCCCCTGAAGGACTGTCCCGCCGCCACTGCATCGTCTAACTACAGGGATGCCAAGCGCTTGGCATGAAAGTTCATTGATTTCTGATTGTATTTTGTTAGAATATCCGAGCACTACGAAGTGTTCAAGAGGCTCCCAAAATCTCAAGATTTCATGAGCAAAGCCCTCCTCGCAGAGATCCATTAAGGCCTCATCACAGGCGAGGTTATGGGGGGGTGTGGAGAGAGTTAAGTCTAATATTTTCATAGGGATATTATAACAGCTATGGAACCAAAGTTAAGAAGCGAAGAAAACATTTTAAAGACCCAGGATATAGAGACGCACAAGTGGCTCGAGTCCCTGGAGTTTGTGCTGAAATACGTTTTGAAGAACAAGGAATCAGACGAGGCCTCGTTTCTTCTGGATAAGCTTGTGTCCCGCTTGCGCGAATCAGGCATCAACGCGCCTTCCACGGTCAACACCTCTTACGTAAATACCATTTTGGCAGAGGACGAACCTTCTTACCCAGGAAACCGTGAGCTCGAACGGAGGATCAAGAGCTTGGTCCGTTGGAACGCGATGGCGATGGTTGTCAAGGCCAACCGTCTTCACGGTAATTTGGGAGGGCATATCTCGACCTACGCGTCTCTGGCGACGCTTTATGAGGTCGGGTTCAATCATTTTTTCAAAGGGCCGGACGGCAACGGCCCGGCGGACTTTGTTTATTTTCAGGGGCACGCCTCGCCCGGGAATTACGCGAGGGCGTTTCTCGAGGGCCGGCTTACCCCCACGAACCTTCACAATTTTCGTCAGGAATTGGCCCAGGGTGGGGGACTTTCTTCTTACCCACATCCGTACCTCATGCCCGAATTTTGGCAGTTTCCCTCTGTATCGATGGGGCTCGCCCCCATCACGTCGATCTATCAGGCGCGTTTTAACCGGTATTTAAAGGCCCGTGGTTTTATAAGCGGACCAGAGCGGAGAATATGGTGCTTTGTCGGTGATGGAGAAATTGACGAGCCGGAGTCTTTGGGGGCGCTGACACTGCCGGCGCGTGAGGGACTCGACAACCTAACCTGGGTCGTCAACTGCAACCTTCAGAGACTCGATGGGCCGGTGAGAGGCAACGGAAAGATCATTCAGGAATTGGAAGGCGTTTTCCGCGGAGCGGGTTGGAATGTCATCAAAGTCATCTGGGGTTCGGATTGGGACCCGTTGCTTCGCGCCGACCATACAGGACTTTTGGTAAAACGCATGGAAGAGGCGGTCGACGGTGATTACCAGAAATATTCCGTCGAGCCTGGCAGTTACACCCGCCGGCACTTTTTCGGGAAATATCCGGAGCTCTTGAAGCTCGTAAATCACCTTAGCGATGACCAGATCCGCAAGCTCATAAGAGGCGGCCACGATCCAAAAAAAGTTTACGCGGCCTATAAACAAGCGACGGAGCATAAGGGCCAGCCCACGGTCATTTTGGCGAAGACAGTGAAGGGTTATGGTTTAGGGGAAGCCGGAGAAGGAAGGAACGTCACCCATCAGCAAAAGAAATTAAACGAAAAAGAGTTGAGGGAGTTTCGCGAGCGGTTTGATATTCCGATGAGTGATGAGGAAATCGCGGACACTCCTTTTTATAAGCCGTCCCCCGATAGCGAAGAGATGAAATACCTTTTGGAGCGCAGGAAAAGCCTCGGAGGTTTTGTTCCTCAACGAAGAGTGAAAGCACCCGTGATGAAAGCTCCCGCCGCCGATTTTTATGACGAATTCCTGAAAGGCTCGGGAGACAACGAGGTGTCCACGACAATGGCCTTTGTCCGGCTTTTGACGAAACTCCTCCGTGATCCTGAAATCGGAAGACAGGTTGTCCCAATTATTCCGGATGAAGCCAGGACTTTTGGCATGGACGCGCTGTTCAGGCAGATAGGCATCTACTCTCCCAAAGGGCAGCTCTATGAGCCTGTGGACAGGGAATCACTCCTTTATTATCAGGAGGCCAAAGACGGCCAGATCCTGGAAGAGGGAATCAACGAGGCGGGTTCTATGGCTTCGTTTGTCGCCGCGGGAACCGCCTACGCCAACTACGGTATTAACATGCTTCCCTTTTACATTTATTATTCGATGTTCGGTTTTCAGAGGGTAGGAGATCTGATTTGGCTTGCCGGAGATAGCCGCGCTAAGGGGTTTATGCTGGGGGGCACCTCTGGCCGCACCACGTTAAACGGAGAAGGCCTCCAGCACCAGGACGGCCATAGTCACCTCATGGCTAGCACGATTCCAACCCTCCTTTCGTACGAGCCGGCCTTTGCGTATGAGATCGCGACCATCATCGAAGACGGGATTCGGCGGATGTACGTGAATAAGGAGGAGATTTTCTATTACATCAGCGTTCATAATGAAAATTATGTCATGCCTTCGATGCCGGAACACGTGACAAAAGAACAAATTTTGAAGGGGCTCTATAAATTTAGAGCAGGCGTTAAAGGAAAAAAGCATAAGGCCCAAATTTTAGGAAGCGGCTCCATTCTGATGGAGGCTCTCCGCGCCCAGGAAATATTGGCGAGAGATTACGATGTATCAGCCGATGTGTGGAGCGCTACGAATTATAAACAGCTTCGGACGGATGCGCTGAATGCCCAGAGAGCGAATAGGCTTCATCCAGAAGCTGCTCCGAAAAAATCGTATCTCGAGACCGTTTTGGAGAAGGAAGAAGGGGTTTTTGTGGCTGTATCTGACAATATGAAAATTGTTTCCGATCAGATCGCTCCCTGGGTTCCGGGAGGCCTGACGACGCTGGGTACGGATGGATTCGGCCGGAGCGACACGCGACAGGCCTTGAGGCGTTTCTTTGAGGTCGATGCTGAATGCACGGTGGTCGCCACGCTTTACGCGCTTCATCAAAAAGGTTTGGTGGAAAAGCAGGTCGTAACGAAGGCTATTAAAGATTTGAAAGTGGATCCGGAGAAAGTCTACCCGGTTTGCGTATAGAGGATTGATCAATGGACATTAGAGTTCCCAGGCTTGGGGAAGGCTCGGAATCAGGTTCCGTCGTTAATATTTTCGTCAAGGTGGGCGATAAGGTAAAAAAAGACCAGACCCTCATTGAATTGGAAAATGAGAAAGCGGTCGCTCCAATTCCCTCCACTGAGGCCGGCTCGGTTTCAAAAATCCATGTAAAAGTTGGCGACAAGATTACCGTCGGCCAGGTCATTGTTTCGTTGACGATGGAAGGAGCCGCGGCCGAAGCGTCGTCTCCCGTGAAAGAAGAACGGGGTGAAACTAAGCCTCAGTCAAAAAACGAAACGGCTCCCGCGGGCCATCTGTATGAGTCCAAGGCTGGTTTTCCCCCGCCCGCATCGCCTGTTATAAGGAAGATGGCCAGAGAATTCGGAATTGATTTGACCAAAGTGCCAGGCAGCGAAAGAGGCGGGCGCATTACGGCCGCTGATATTCGGGCCTATATTGAGACCTTGCAGAAAGGCACCGCCCGTCCGGCGCAAACTGCGGCTCAAGAGGCTCAGAAGCCAGCTGCGCTTCATGCAAGCGTTGATTTTTCAAAATGGGGAGCGGTGAACAAAAAACCGCTTTCGTCTCTGCGACAAAAGATAGGCCAGAAAATGACGGAATCCTGGACGACGATTCCGCACGTCACCCAGTTTGACGAAGCGGATATTACCGCGCTAATGAAATTAAGAAAAAAATATGCCGCCAAATATGAGAAAAAAGGCGCCAATCTCACTCTGACTTCTTTTGTGCTTAAGGCTGTCGTCGCGGCGTTGAAGAAGTACCCTGTGGTTAATTCCAGTCTGGATGAAAATACCCAGGAGATTGTGACGAAGGCGTATTATCATCTCGGCGTGGCGGTCGATACGGAGCAGGGTTTGATCGTTCCAGTTTTGAGAAATGTGGATCAGAAAAAGATGCTCGAGCTTTCGTTGGAGCTAGCGAAATTGGCCGAAAAGACAAGGCAGAGGAAAGTCTCTCTGGACGAGCTTAAAGGGGGTACGTTCACGATATCCAATCTCGGGGGTATCGGCGGCTCGCACTTTACTCCCATCATCAATAAACCAGAGGTCGCGATTCTTGGTGTGAGCCGCGGTGTGTTAAAGC
>CAZDBQ010000101.1:0-4577 GCA_964503765.1 uncultured Planctomycetia bacterium
CCCAGGTAGTGTTTGGAAGCGGCAATCCGGACGCGGCACTTATGTTTGTAGGCGAGGCACCCGGTTATGATGAGGACCAACAGGGCCAGCCTTTTGTCGGCGCCGCCGGCCAGCTTTTGACCAAGATTATCGAAGCCATGAAACTCCGCCGTGAGGATGTGTACATCGCCAACTGCCTCAAATGCCGCCCGCCCAACAATCGCAGCCCGCTCCCTTCAGAAATTGTCACCTGTAAGCCTATTTTGATGAGGCAGATTGACCTGATTCGCCCTAAAATTATTTGCGCGCTGGGTAAATTCGCGGCGCAGACCCTGCTTGAGACGCAGGAGCCCATTAGCCGCTTGCGGGGCCGATTCTTCGACTGGAACGGACTGAAGATTCTCCCGACCTTTCATCCGGCCTATCTCTTAAGGAACCCCGCCGATAAGAAGCTGGTGTGGGAGGACATGCAGATGGTTATGAAAGAACTAAGCCTTAGCTAAATGGAACCGCTTTTAATCGATGTCGCTTTAGGCCTGCCATCATCCCTGGGGACTTTCCAGTACTCTGTTCCGGAAAGTTTGCGTGAGAAAATTGAGCCGGGCAAGCGTGTTTATGTGTCTGTGAGGACGCGCCGCATGGTGGGCTATGTCGTAGCGCTTTCCGAAGGACAAGTCACTGAGCACGTGCGTGAGATTGACTCCGTGATCGATGAGACACCGATTTTAAGCCCCGCCTTTCTAAAATTGACCTCCTGGATGTCGGACTATTATTTTTGCTCATGGGGCCAGGCGATAGAGGCCGTGCTGCCGGCACCCTTTAAAAAGGGAAAGTTTTTGATGAAGAGCCGCGCCAAAAAAATAGGCGAAGGGATCGAGCTCGTGAATCCCAAAGACCTCCCCCTAACAACCCATCAAGAGGACGCTTTTAGAAAAATCTCAAAGAAAATAGAGCTGAAAGAGCCGGGCACTTTTTTGCTTCACGGGATCACCGGCAGCGGGAAAACAGAGATTTACATGCATCTCATTCGCGAGGTGATTAAGCAATCCAGGGGCAGCATTGTGCTGGTGCCTGAGATTTCTTTAACGCCGCAGACGGTGGATCGTTTTTATTCGCGTTTTGGGGATGGGCTGGCAGTGATTCACAGCCGTCTGACCCAGGCCCGGCGCGTGGAAGAATGGCACCGGATTAGAAAAGGGGAAGTCCGGGTCGTGATTGGCGCGCGCTCCGCTATTTTTAGCCCCGTAAAAGAACTTGGGCTTATCGTGATCGATGAGGAGCATGACACTTCCTATAAGCAGGGAGAGACTCCGCGCTATGAGACGAAGCGTGTGGCCCAGAAACGCGTCGAATTGGAAAACGCGGTGCTGGTGCTGGGGAGTGCCACGCCCTCCTTGGAATCATTTTATCAATCTGACAATAACGCCATGGAAAGGATTGATTTGCCGGAGCGTATCGAAAAAAGACCCCTTCCGGTCGTCGACATCGTCGACATGCGCCGCCGGCCTCACGGGAAGGCGGAATGGATATTCTCAGGGGCTCTCGAGCAGAACATCCGGGAAAGCCTGGCCAAAAAGGAGCAGGTGATGCTTCTCTTAAACCGGCGCGGCTTCTCAACGTACCTACACTGTTCCTCATGCGGTTATGTGATGAGCTGTGAAAACTGCCGCATCAGCCTAACCTATCACTTTGACAAGGGGTCTCTCTTTTGCCACGTCTGCCATTATAAGCTCGCGCCTCAGAGGCTTTGTCCCGCCTGCCAGAAAAATTACCTTCATTATTTCGGGATCGGGACTCAAAAAGTAGAAAGCGAGGCGCAGCGGCTTTTTCCGGACGCGCGTCTCGGCCGCATGGATTCGGACTCCACTTCCCGGAAAGATTCTCATGAAAATATTTTACGCGCTTTCCGGAAACGGGAAATAGACATCCTAATTGGTACGCAGATGATCGCGAAGGGCCACGATTTCCCGAATGTCTCTCTGATTGGCGTGATTTCAGCGGACACGGCGCTTCATATCCCGGATTTCCGGGCAGCTGAAAGAACGTTTGATCTTCTGACGCAGGTGGCCGGCAGGGCGGGACGCGGCGATATCCCAGGGAAGGTGATCATCCAGACGTACGTGCCTCACCACTATTCGATACAAAGCGCCAAAGACCATGACTATCATGAGTTTTATGAGAAGGAGATTGTTTTTAGAAAAGAATTAAGTATGCCGCCTTATACCCATTTGGTGATGGTCATTTTAAGCGGAGGGGTGGAGAAGGATGTGGTCCGGCAGATTCTCGGCCTGGCGAAACTGCTTGAATCCCGCATCGACGGAAGTAAATTCAAAATCATGGGGCCTGCGCCTTGCCTCGTTTCGAAGGAAAGGGGTGAGTACCGATGGAATTTATATCTCAAGGGGCCCTCCATAGAAGAGATAAATCCCGTCTTAAAGGCGGTCCTGCACGAATTTAAAAAGGTCAAGGTACGGGCAACCATCGATGTAGACCCGCAATAATGGGCGTGCTAAAATATTGAATTTAAGGGGTAGGTATAAAGGGTAGGAGGAGAAAAATGGCGGTTTTGCCTGTTGTCAAATTTCCCAATAAAGTGCTCAAAACCAAGACGCTCGAAGTCGCGCGTATCACCGACGAGGAAAGAAAGCTCGTCAAGGACATGATTGATACGATGTATGATGAGAATGGGGTGGGCCTCGCCGCCAATCAAGTCGGCGTCTCAAAACAAATTTTTGTCGCTAGTCCCGATCAGGTGAAGGGCAAGGAACTCGTCTACTTCAATCCCAAGATTATCAAAAAAGAAGGTTTCATTAAGGAGTTTGAGGGCTGCCTCAGTGTGCCAGAATTTTATGAACCGGTCAGGCGCTCCAAACGCGTATGGTTGCGGGCGATGACGCTGACAGGCCAAACGGTCGAGGTGAAGGCTGAGGGGCTTTTGTCCAGAATTTTTCAGCACGAAGTGGATCATTTAAACGGAATTCTTTTTATCGACCGGCTAGGTTTCCTGAAAAGCAAGCTGACAAAGAAAAAGCTTTCAAGGAAAGTGGCCGGGTGAAAATAGTTTTTTTTGGCACAAGCGCCTTTGGCCTTCCGGCACTCGATGCTTTAAAAAAATCCACGCACAAAATCCTCTCGATTGTCACCGCGCACGACAAGCCCCAGGGAAGGCATCTGAAAGTCCAGTCCTCGCCTGTGACGGAATGGGCGCGTGAGAATAAGACCCCGTTGTTCGACTACTCAAAAATTAATTCCGACGTCTCTCTGGCGGATTTAAGAAAATTAAACGCGGACCTTTTTATCGTGATTTCTTTCGGTGTTGTTTTTTCAAAAGAGTTTCTCGCAATCCCCCGCTTGGGGGCCCTCAATGTGCACCCGTCGCTATTACCCCGTTACCGGGGGGCGGCTCCGATGCCTTGGGCCTTGATCAACGGGGACAGGGAAACAGCCGTCAGCATTGTGAGGATTGTGGAAAAATTAGACGCGGGCGATATTCTTCTGCAGAAAAAGACGCTGATCTTTCCGGCGGAGGATATCCACTCTCTTGAAAAAAGGTTGAGTGTTTTGGGAGCCGAGTCTCTTTTGGAGGGGATGCGGCAAATAGAGCAGGGAACCGCCTCGTTTACTCCTCAGGATGAAAAAAGTTCCAGTTACGCGCGGAAGCTTGAGAAAGCCGACGGGCATGTGAATTGGGCCGCGCCCGCCGTGGAAATTCACAATCGTATCCGTGGAATGAAACAGTGGCCGGGCTCTTACTGTTTTTACCAAGGACAGCGAATGATTCTTGTTGATGCCGCTCCTTCGGAGGAGAGGGCCTCCTTGCGGGCTGCCCCGGGCACGATTCTTGTGGCCTCGAGTAAGGAAGGTTTGTTTGTGGCGGCGCAGGATAAGCCCCTTGAAATAAAAGCGCTGCAGATCGAGGGGAAGAGAGTTTTGAGCGCCAAGGAATTTTTAAACGGTTTCACGATGGAAGCCGGACAGATTCTTGAATAAAAAAACCTCCATGCTATAATGCACCGCTAATGCACCTACATTCCGTCGCTCCCAAAGAACTGATTCAAGCTGATTATGCGGTTCTCAAATCCTACGAATATCTCGACACGACCCGCGAGATAGAAGATATCCTTTTTATCCAGTCGCTGGAGGGCCGCGCCCATAATGGCGCGGGTGTTTTTGATAAAAGAACCTACGTCAACACTACGATTGATGATGTGGTCAGAGCTCTCGGACGCGATCCCGATGAGATTAAGTCGAAGCGGCAGGCGCTGATTGACGATATCGTCGATTTCGCGACGGCGACAATGAACGGCGAAAAGAGGGAAAAGCTTTTAAATAGTAAGGGTGAACCTATCCTCGGACTCACGCTTTTTCAGGAGCGCCACGTAAACGCTCGGGATATCTTGAGGGGGCTTTACCTTGGGGGTCTTCGAGATAATCCTGATATCCGCAAAGAGGCTGAAAAGCTGTATCAGACAAAAATTGGGGGAGGCCGCTGCTATATCATCGACGTAAAGACGATGTTGGACATGAACCTTGACGGCGAGAAGTTGGCGCATCAAGCCCATGAGGACGAGATAGACGAATACACCAAGCGCGGCCTC
>CAZDBQ010000102.1:0-5424 GCA_964503765.1 uncultured Planctomycetia bacterium
AAATCATCGTGTCCTTTAAGGAGAAGGTAAGAAAGCCTGACGAGCGTATCTACCGGAAGGCCATCCGCGCCTGCCGCGCCAAGCCTGAGGAAATTTTTTACATCGATGACAGGCAGGACCTCACCGAGGCCGCTCAGGCTCTCGGGTTCAACACGTTTACGTTTAAAAATAACCCCGATGCTCTTATTCAAAAAATGAAAGATCTGAAAATTGAAAAAATCTAAAAAAACCCTGCTAGCGGTTGCCACAGAGGCCGCGCTCGCCGGGGGCAAGATTCTTCTATCTTCGTACGGCAAGCTAAAAAACTCTCAGATCAGCATGAAATCCAAGAATGATTTTGTGACGGAGATTGATAAAAAATCCGAGAAGGCCGTTATTTCCATTATCAAAAAAAATTTTCCGGATCACGGGATCCAAGCCGAAGAAAGCGGGATAAGCTCTGGAAAAGGGACGTTGTGGGTGATTGACCCTCTGGACGGCACCTCAAACTACATTCACCAATTTCCTCTTTTCTGTGTTTCCATCGGAGTGATGGAAAACCAACGGCCGATCGCTGCGGTTATTTATGACCCCATTCACAAGGAACTCTTCACCGCCCAAAAGGGCAAGGGCGCTTACCTCAACGGCCGAAAAATAAAGGTCACTAAAATAAGTTCTCTTTCTCAGGCGCTGATGATGACAGGAATTCCCTTCAGGGCGCGGGACCGTTTTGACGAATACATGATCTCTTTTAAACAGATCTCTCTGGGCAGCGTGGGAATGAGGAGGGGAGGGTCGGCGGCACTCGACCTGGCCTACGTCGCCTGCGGCCGATTTGATGGGTTCTGGGAGATGGACCTTTCGCCCTGGGACATCGCAGCGGGCGCTCTTATTCTTGAAGAGGCCGGCGGTAAAATAACGGACCTCTGGGGTCAGAACAATTATTTCAAAAGCGGGGACACACTGGCCTCCAATTCGCTCATCCATCCGGCGCTCGTCGAAATTACTTCCAAAGCTTTCACCCCCGTGCTTAAGGATAAAAGGTGTCTCTCCGTCTAGAAGACGACCACAACTGCTACGTCTGCGGCAAAAATAACGCCGAGGGGCTAAAGCTTAAATTTGAGCACCCTGAAAAAGGGCTCCTCAGGGCGACGATCGTTTTTGAAAAACGGCATCAAGGGTTCAAAAACATTGTCCACGGCGGCATGATGGCTATGGTTCTGGATGAGATGATGGTAAACCTAGCCTGGAAAGAGGGGATTCCGTCCGTCTCCGCGGAATTCACGATTCGTCTCAAAAAGCCCGCCAAAATTGGGGAAAAAATCACTCTCGAAGGTCGTATTGATAGAAACGAGGGGAGAGCGTTGTACACCTCCTCAGTGGCCAAAAACGAAAAGGGAGAGGTTCTGGCCTCGGCTAAGGGCACCTGCCTTAAAATCAAGGCCCCGACTCATAAATCTTGATGAACCGGGTAAAAAGCGCTAGACTAAAAGTCTAAATTTTAAGGAGCGTTTATGCCTTACATCAGCCTCAGAGTCGCGGGTAAATTATCACGGGAACAGAAGACGACGATCGCCAAAGAGTTCGCTGAAACACTGGAGAGGGTCGCCGCCAAGCCCAAAGACTCCACCTATCTTGTTTTTGATGAAGTTGAGAGAGAAAACTGGGCCAAAGGCGACAAGCTTCTCGGTTAATCACTAGGGTGTCCCGAACATGCCGATAGAAAAACAACTATCCGTTTTTATGGAGAATAAGCCCGGGCGCTTGTCCGGCATCTGTAATACGCTCGGCGAAAATAATGTTAATATTTACGCCATGTCTGTGCACGACACCGTCGATCACGCGATTGTCAGGCTCATCGTCGACGCCCCGACAAAAGCGCTTGTTCTGCTGGAGGAAGAGGGGCTCTACATCGTCACCCAAGATGTCATCGTCATTGAAATAGACAATAAGCCGGGCGTCATTTCAAAAATTGCCCAAAAATTATTCCACGCTGATATCAATATTGAGTACGCCTATTGCACCGCTACTAAAAACCAGGGGTCAGGATGCCTGGTCCTCAAGACAAAAGACGCCGAACAAACCCTTGAAATCCTCGAAGAATTCTAGCCCCACAATCGTCCTTGGTGTTCTTTTTTCATGGCTCCTTTTACTGGCAGCCGTCGCGCCGGCCATGGCCCTTGAACGACAAAGCGCCACGGTCCACGAGGTACTGACGGGGGACACCGTTCGCCTAAAAGGGGGGAAGACTCTCAGATACGTAGGGACCCAGGCGCCGGCGCTGCAAAGCATCCTGCCACTGGTAAGGGAGTACGGAACCAACGCGCTTGAATTTAATAAGAATCTCGTGGCCGGTAAAAAGATTTGGATTGAATGGGGATCACAGCTACGGGATAACCAAAATAATCTTCTCGGCTATGTCTTTTTAGAAGACGGAACCTTTGTTAACAAGGAGCTTTTAAAGGCCGGGCACGGCAGAGCGATTGTCATTCCTCCCAATATCAAATACGCGCCCGCTCTTCGACGCGCGGAGCTCGAGGCTCGCCGTGACAGGAAAGGCCTCTGGAAAGAAGAACCTCAGAATCCTTACATTCGGAGCGAGTACATCGGAGAAAAAAATACTAAGATTTATTACCTCCCAACATCTCCGGAGCTTGACCGTATCCCTCAGGCCAATCTCGTGACGTTCCGCTCAAGGGTAGAGGCTAAGGCCGCCGGTTACAGAGCCTGTTTTAGCTGTCGGGAAGCGCAGGAAGAATCGCCCTATTATTGACAAAGGCCTGGGCGCATGTTACCCTTTGTTTAGAATAAGTAGTCAATACTGGAGTTCTGAGATTTTTGAATTCAGTGGTACGTGATTCTAAGTTTGTTTTTCTAACCGCGAAGCTTCCGAGCGTCGCGGTTTTTTTATTTTATAAAAAGTGTTGGTGGTGGGGTAGTGTTCATTAAATAAAGTAGGTTGAAACAAGGAGAAATGCACGCATGGCAAAAGGCACCGTAAAATGGTTCAGCAATCAAAAAGGTTACGGTTTTATCACCCCCGACGGTGGCGGCAAGGATGTGTTTGTGCATCACAGCGCCATCCAAGGAGAGGGCTACAAGACCCTAGATGAGGGCCAAAACGTTGAGTTTGAGGTTACCCAGGGCCCCAAAGGAGAACAAGCCGCTAACGTCAACAAGATTTAAAGTCCTTTCGGGGATTTTTATTTCGCCTGCCTTGAAAAGTGCCATTTGGGATGGTATACTGAGGTTTCAAATCTCTCAGAATATCAAAGGAGACTTCCCATTGGTTTATCCTAATGAAAAATCAGGCTCCGAGCGCCGCGAGTTCTTTCGGTTAAATTTTACCTCTCCGCTGGAGTTTATAAGTTTTTCTGCCAAGCAAAGCGCCCCAAAAGGCCCGTCCTCAGCCCAACCTTCTTCCAAAGGCACTTCACAGAATGTCAGTCAATCGGGGGTTCTCTTCCAAACGGAAAAGAATCCGCCGCAGCTCTCGAGCCTTCTCTGGATGGATCTGGACCTAAGAACCCTCAATATCTGCCAGGAGATTGAGAGGAAGGCCCTTCTGCTCAATCATGGCCTTGTGGGCCGCGTAGTCCGAGTGGAGGAAGACCCTGGAAATAACCGTCGTTATGACGTGGGCGTTTGCTTCCTGACCCAGGACCAAAGGGATTCAGCGGAAGTTGAAAGCCTTCTCTACGAGATTTCCAAAACAAAATAAATACCCGCTTTTCTAAAATCTCCCCTTAATATTACTTCGCTCCTTTTATCCGGCTTGACAATTGAACGAACGTTCAGTAATCTATCCTTATGCCGGTAAAAATAGATATTCCACGCGCCCTACAGAAACTACGCGCTTTCTATAAAGAATCCGCCCGTCCTCCCAGTTATGAGGAAATAGCCAAGCTTTTCGGCTACCGTTCAAAAAACGCGGCCTTTTGGCTCATCAAAAAGCTTGAGGAAAAGGGCCTTTTAAAGAAAGACGGAAAAGGGCGTCTTCTCCTCAATAATCTCACCGGAATAAGGCTTTTAGGGGTCATTCAAGCCGGTTTCCCGAGCCCTGCCGAAGAGGAGCTTGTCGACACCCTAAGCCTCAACGAATACCTCGTCCAGCGTCCCGAGCAGAGCTTTCTGATTAAGGTAACGGGGGACTCCATGGTCGAGGCGGGAATCATGGAAGGGGACCTAGTGGTGGTGGAGAGGGCCCGGAAGCCCAAAAATAAGGATATCGTGATCGCCCAGGTGGACGGGGAGTGGACGATGAAGTACTACGAAAAGACCCCCCAGGGCATCCGTCTTGTTGCCGCCAACCAAAAATACCCGCCGATCACCCCTAGGCGCGAACTTGTCATAGGAGGGGTCGTTGTTGCCGTTATCCGGAAATACTAGCCCGGATTACCCGATCACGCTCGCCTCACTTCCCAAGGCGATTATCCATGTGGACTGCGACGCTTTTTTTGCCAGCGTTGAACAGTCCCTGAACCCAAAACTAAAAGGACTCCCGGTGGTAACCGGCAAAGAAAGGGGGATTGCCGCCTCCTTAAGCTACGAAGCCAAAAGAAGAGGGGTGGTTCGGGGGATGAGACTCTTTGAGGTCAAAAAAGTTTGCCCGGATTGCGTTATTCTTCCCAACGACTACGAAACCTACAGCCTTGTCTCCAAACGATTTTTCAGCATCCTAAGGGAGTTCACTCCGGAAGTAGAAGAATTCTCCATCGACGAGGGATTTGCCGACATCTCTGGCCTGCGTCGGGTTTACCGGACTTCCTATGAGGAAATCGCCTTAAAAATCAAAGAAGCCTTAGAGGAACGACTTGGCATCACCGTTTCCGTAGGCCTAAGTCTCACTAAATCTCTGGCTAAAATTGGTTCCAAGCATCAAAAACCAGCGGGATTTACCTGCATTAAGGGATACGACCTGCATCACTTCTTAAAAGATATTTCGGTTAGCAGAGTCTGCGGATTTGGACCCAACACCACGGAGCTACTCAAAAAAAACGGTATTTTGACCGTCCTTGATTACGTCCAAAGGCCTGAGAGCTTCGCTAAAAAACTCCTGGGTAAGATAGGGGAGGAACTGTGGTTTGAACTGCGCGGCCAGGCAGTGTATCCCGTTTTGACCGAAGCTAAAGAAAACCAAGCGTCTCTCAGCAAGGTCAAAACCTTCACGCCGCCGTCCAACGATAAAGACTTCATCAAAGCTCAACTTTTAAGAAATCTGGAATCAGCTTTCATTAAGTTAAGGCGCCATCATTTAAGGACCCCGAACATTGGCATTTATTTAAAGGACGGCGAATTTAAAAGCTATGGCTTGGCGGCCGAGCTAAGCCGCGCGACGGCATCAACCCTGGAAGGCGCGCCGGTCGCCGCGGACCTTTTTGAAAAACTCTTTAATCGGCGGCTCAAATACCGCCAAACGGGCGTTTATTTTTATAGTTTGGAGCC
>CAZDBQ010000103.1:0-5886 GCA_964503765.1 uncultured Planctomycetia bacterium
TCCGTTAGCCCCTCCCAAAGCGAGTCAATCATCTCGGAACTTCTTAATTTTTTCCCAAACCGCATATCGCGGCTGACATACGGCGCCGAGGACATGGACTCCGTCCCGCCTACAATCTGAATATCGGCGTCTCCTGAAAGAATGTTTTGGCAGCCGTTCACAATGGCTTGAATTCCCGAGGCGCAGTTTCTGGCGACCGTGTAGCCAGGCACCTCTTTTGGAATGCCTGACAAGAGCGCGATCACTCTGGCAATATTTGGCGCGTCGCTCGCCTGTCCGACGCACCCAAAGATCACTTCGTCAATAAGTTTGGGCGCCAATTTCGTACGCGCCAAAAGCGCGCGGACAACGACTTCACCGAGCTTCTGTGCCGTCAGGTCCCGGAAAGCCCCACCCATGTTCCCCTGCGGCGTTCTTACACCGTCCACAATCACGATTTCCTGATTCATCATTTCACCTCGTCTGGTATCCTACCTTTATCAAAGATTTTGCTGAGAAACAAGCGCTTTAATTTGCGGGAGCATCCTCATCGCCTCCTCCTCACCCCTTTTAATAAACTGCTGAGGCTTATAAAACTCAACCCAGCTCGCGTTCGGGACAACCGGCCGCAAGACAACATCCGCGGAGCGAGCTTCAATATCCGCGATTTCAGTTTCCATCGTCTGAATGGTGTTCATCAGGATATCAAACACATTCGGCACAAAGCGTCTGAGAAGATACTTCCTAAACCGGTACAGGCCTCTTGAAATGAAGTTTTTCTGCCTCACGAGCCTCGCCTCTTTTTCGGCGGCTTCTTCTAAAATAATCCTTCGCTCGAGCGTGTCCTTTAAGGCCGGGAACACGTTGACCGCGATAATTTTGTTGGCCCCGGCGTGTTCCAGAGCTCGGATGGGCAATGGGCTCAAAATTCCGCCGTCGACAACAACCTCCCCCTTCAGGATGACAGGCTTAAATATCGCGGGAATCGCGATCGATGCCCGCACGGCATCCGCGATAAAACCGGATTCAAAAACATGGAGTTGACGCGTAGAGAGATTCGCCCCCATAATCTTTAGAGGAATTCGACAATCGTCGAACGTTTTATTCCCGAGGTGAGAGCAAAAATGCTTCATCACGCGTTTCCCGTCAAAGAGCCCCCGCACGGGATAAAAACTAAAATCCAGTAAACGACTTAACCGCAGACGGCTATTGATTTCAAGGGCTGCTTTTTCCACATCCTCGACGCTTTTGCCAGCCGCGTAAAGAGCGCCGATCAACGCCCCGATGCTTGAGCCAGCCACAATGTCGATCGGGATCTTTTCCCGTTCAAGTACCTTCAAGACGCCTATATGAGCCAATCCGAGAGCGGCCCCGCTCCCGAGCGCTATTCCGACGAGGTTATTGCTAATCCGTCGCGCGATATGCCGGACAACGCGGGAATAGTCAGCTTCAGGCTCATCGACCACATACGGCGTCAAATGAGCTTCTTCTTGCTCCTTAAGCTCCGGCGTTGCCGGAAGCGAATAGCATAATTTCTTTCCAAAGAGTTCTTTCTTCGTGGTCACAGTCGTGCGAATACCAAAAAAGACCTCATTGATGATGATCGAGATCTTGTCCTCAGGCAGCGAAAGCCCTTTCTCAATGGAATTCACGACCTCTTTGGTCTCCGTGATGTTATTGGCATTACTATCCGTCACAAAATACACGGAATCCGATTGTGAAAGCGCTTTGTAAACCATTTCATCCATGCCGCTCGGCAGATCGATGATAATAAAGCGATACTCGATCGCGAGATGATTGAGAAGCGGCGTTATGATGTGCTCACCCACGGTGTCTTTTTCCTCATGGGCTACGCTCAGGACCTCAAAACCCACCGGATGCCGGACAATAAAGTTTGAGAGAATATCCGCGGGAGAGTTTTCAATATTATGAAATTGGGTGAGCGGCACCTTTTTGGCCATGTGAAGCTTAGAAGTGATCTCATGCCCAGAGGGGCTCATGTCCAACAGGATGGTCTTCTGGTGGGTTTCGTGGATAAGACTCGCCGCCAGATTGATAGAAAATTCCGTGCGGCCAATCTGATGCTGGTTGCTAAAAATAGAGATCACGTCGCTTTTTAAAAGAAGCCTGGAGCGCTCATCGTGGCCCGTAAGCCTTGAGCTCAAACGCCGGCTCATCTCAAGAGCGATCACGGCGTTGTGTTCAATGGTTTTCTTAAAATCGTCCTTTTTAAGCTCAAGCAAAATAGAGTCGGAGAGTGACCGGACCGTGGCGGAGTGAGGTTCATTTGTTAAAAGCGACATCTCCCCGAAATAGTCGCCGCGGCGAAGATACGCGAGTATTTTTTTCTTTTCCAGGGCGGAAGTAGAGGCCTCAAAACGCCCGGAGACCACGACATAAAAGCTCACCGCCTCCGTGTGTTCCTTGTAAACAAACTCGTCTTTCTTAAATTCCACCAAACGCATCAGCTGGCTGATCGACTTAAGCTCCCATTGGCTTAAACCTGAAAAAAGCGGGCACAGCGATAAAAGGGCTACCTTGTCGATTCTCTGGAAGCGGGGATTGACGTCGGGGCCAAGCGGCTGGTCCATGGGGTTGGGGCTAACGGAGGGTGTCTTTTTTAAGACGATGCTCTATGAATTTCAGCAAGAGCTCAAGTTGTTTTTCCTTTAGATCTGAAAAATAAATGCCTATGAGGAATTTCCCCGTTCTGGGATCTTTTTCCTTTCGAACCACGACCCCTTTAGTCAGAAGCTGCCTGGGCTTGGACCCCTTCGTACTTATTCCGGGGATTGAGAGGCCTATCTCAAGCTGTGTCATGAGAGGAATGTCTCTGTCCACCAGGCACATCACCCCGCGGCTTGAGATATTGAGCGTCGTGGCCTGGATGTCATAACCGTGATGGCCGATTTTGAAAGGGAGACTTTCTTCAATTCGGATGGAATGACGACGCTCTAGAATTGGCTTGGGGATTTTCATCCGCCCTGCCTCGTCATGCTGCTTTGGGTTCCGCGTCAGCGCTGACGACTGGTTGAGCGGCAGCAGTGGCTGCAGCAGCTGCGGCTACGGTAGCAGCCTCTTTGGCTTTACTGGCCTTCTCAGCCTCTTGCGCTGTAAAAAGCTTAAACGCCTTCTTATTCGCGAAATATTTTCCGTTACGATAGAACCAGTCTTTGCGACGTATACGCTTATTGGACTGAGCGCAATTGGTCGGCCGTGACTTCTTCTTCTTTGGCTTTCTGCCGGCTGGGGCCGCGACAGCTGCCTCGACCTTTCCCTTCTCTTCCTTCACCACTTCGTCTGCCATTCGAAATCTCCGTTTCTATTTTATTTTTTGGAACCTTTTAACAAAGCTTCCTCGTCCCGTAATCGATATCCTGAAACGCTGTCAAAAAGATTTTGGAAGAACACACCGTCCTTAAAATCCTCTAGGGAGTCCGCTTCGGTCTTAGAAAGAATTCCTTCCTGCACCATATTAAACACAATCAGTCCAAAATCAAGACTATTTTTTATGCCCCAATGCTCAAAAACCGTCGCGGCCATGGGGCCAAACTGCTCCTCAGCCTCCTGCCGGATCGCCCTCAAAAGCTCGGAACCCGTGATGTGGCGCGGCTTGTCTAAATTTTGGATAGAGCGGCTTAGGGAGGCCATCACAAAAAGATACGCCTCTTCCTTGTACCTGCGGTCATTTTTCAAAATGGCTGACAGACGAACAAAGAAGTCGTTCAGGTAATTCATCGTTACCCGATCCCGATCGTGTGAACATACTCCAGCACGTGGTGCAAATCCTCTGGCTCAATATCCCTAAAACGCACCCCGGCTTCCCTCGTGTCGCGCTCTCTCTCCTTCGCGTGGAAAAACCAAACCACTTCCCCTACCGCGTGAATAGGCTCTTCCAGGTGAGGTATTTGGATCTTAAGATCAAGCAGGTCGCCCTTCTTCAAGTCTTCTTTGGCGATGATCCTAATCCCCCCGCCTCCAATATTTTTTACAAGTGACGCTAGGGCGGGCTGCTGCTTTTGCTTTTTAATAACCCGATAAACAACGCCAATCGAGGCCTGTAACCTGATAAATTTTCGCCGTTCTATCATAGCTGCCTCTCCCGACTAACCGTGGGCCGGAACTTTCTTCGTGACCTTCAGCCACTCCTTGTAGACGTACTCCAAGACGCGAGCCCTGTCATTCTGACTTATCTTGGTGAGTTTCACACCGGCGTCGAGCCCATCAGCCCAGGCGACCTTTCCGGTCGCAAAAACCGGAAGATTATCTCCCGGCACATTTAAGGAAATTTCAACCGGCGTCCCTACGGGGATCGCCTGTTTAAAACCTATCCTCACACCTTCTCTGCTTAAGTCCTTTGCCAACGCCTTCCCAAAAATGGGATTTAAAGTAAGAGTCCGGTACTCCACATCCATCGGGGTGTTAAAACGTAAATACTTGCGATGTTCGGCCATTTTCTCCTCTTTCTTCAGTCGCTTTTGAAGTAACGGATTAGATCACTTTTTAAAAAACGGTAATTATCTCCCACTTTTCTTCCCGGGATTTTCTTTGATTTAACCAGCTTATAAAGCGTTTGGCGGCTGATGCTCAAAAAATTGCAGGCATCTTCCGTGGTCAGCGCCTTATCTGTCTCTCTATCATCCAGCAAAATATTTCTATTCATGAATCGCTCCTCAAGAAACGCATCTTGGTAAAATGGACCCTTATTAAACCAAGCAGGTCTATCTTTGTCAAGAAAATATTAAACCAGTTAAGGGGAGTTAATCTTATAGACAGCCCTTAACACAGCTAAATTATGGTAAGCAATGGCTTCTAGGTTTTCAGGGGGTGCAATAAAAAACCCCTAAAAGATTCTATTCTTTTAGGGGCTAACGAAGCTGTGTTGTGGACGTTATTAAAAAACGTACTCCGGCTCTAAAATAGGCTTGTACTCTTCAGGGAGCGGAAATGGAAATGTGGCTATTTCATAAATACCCGCGCCCGTACGCACGATCGTCATTCCGGCGCCCTTGGCAAGACCAAGCGTCATCCCGGCGAATGCGTTATCTTCAACGCTAGTCTGGTAAATATTTTTAGGAAGCTCCACCCAACCGGTGAGAGTGTTCGCGACACCGCGGCCAAGCTTGGTAAACGGGTCTTGAGCAAAGCAAACGGTGGTGACGGCCAACAGAATGGCGACGATGACCCCCGCTGCGGACCTCTTTATGATTAAGGATTTTCTCATCATGGTATCTCCCAGTAGAAAAACATTCACTTTGCGAAAAAATAGTTAAAAAATATTGCTTTCCAGCTAATGACGACATAATAATCAAAATGGCATAGGGTGTCAACTGTTATTTTAGAAACAGCTTTACAGACGCTAACTGCTTTGCTATAATTCACTTAAGATAAAAAACTATGTACGAAACTTTCTTCGCTTTAAAGCAAAAGCCCTTTGCTATCACGAGCAACCCCTCCTTCCTGTTCCTCAGTCAGAGGCACAAAGAAGCTTTGTCCTACCTCACCTACGGCATAAAAGAACGTATGGGTTTTATTGAGATCACCGGCGAGATAGGCGCGGGGAAAACCACGATTTGCCGCGCGTTGCTGAATCAGCTGGACGAAAAGACAAAGACAGCTTTTATTTTTAATTCCAATCTCACAGAGCTCCAGCTCATGCAAACGATTGTTGAGGACCTGGGAATCATCGCCCCGAAGAAAAATCGTGCAACACTCTTCTCAGTGCTGAATCATTTTCTTATTGAACAATTGGCCCTGAATAACAATGTCGTTTTAATTATCGATGAGGCGCAAAACCTAAGTTTGCAACTTCTTGAGCAAATACGCATGCTTTCTAATCTTGAAGCTGAAAATGAAAAATTGCTTCAAATTATCCTGGTCGGGCAGCCGGAGCTGAGAGAAAAACTC
>CAZDBQ010000104.1:0-4669 GCA_964503765.1 uncultured Planctomycetia bacterium
ATAGGAAGCATCTTAAAGGAAGCCAGGTCTAAAAAATCGATCACGCTAGAATATGTCCACTCAAGAATCAAAATCCACCCAAGGGTGCTGCAGCTCTTGGAAGAGGATAAGTTCGAGAAGCTTCCGAGCCCGCTTTTTGTCAAAAGCTTCCTAAAAAGCTACGCGGAATTTCTTGAAGTAAACCCGGAAGACATTGTTCGTGCCTATGAAAAGGAAAAAAAAGACCCTGAACAGGTCCTTTATATAAAATCGGCGCAAGAGCGGCTGGCCCACCCAAGTTTTAATAAAAATATTTTAGTTATTCCAGTGCTCATTACGGCGCTGGTTCTGTCCGCCATGGCCGCTGTCGCCGTGTCTAAGGTAGTGGGCGGGTGGATGGAAAATGGAAAACGCGCGCCCCAAAAGAAAAAAGCCGTCAAGGCGGTGTCTTCCAAGGCCAAGACAGAAACGCAAAAGACCGCGCCTAAAAAAGAAGCTGTGGCCGTAGCGAAGCCTTCCGGCGACTGGCTGAGGAGTGTTGATCTGGGTAATTTCCCCAAATTAGCCCAAAAAACACCTCTTCAGGTCACCGTTCAGGCCCTGGATAGCGTTTGGTTGAGAATTACCTGTGATGAAAAGGTCCTCTTCCAGAGTATCTTAAAAAAAGGCGCTTCTGAAACGTGGACCGCCAAAGAAAACGTTCAGATTTGGACGGGCAATTCCTCCAACATGCAGATTAGCCTCAACAATTTCTCCCTCGGATCGCCCGGAAAGGGCGTCATCAAGAAAATGGTCATCAGCCACGACGGGGTGAAAATAGCCCAGTGACCCCAGCCCTGAAGGTCGGGCTAGTCAGTCTAGGCTGCGCTCGGACCCTTGTCGATTCAGAAGTTGCCCTCGGTGGCCTAAAAAAAGAAGGCTATGAAATTGTCTCGGATGCCGCTCGCGCCGACATCGCGGTGGTTAATACCTGCGGCTTTATTGAAGAGGCCAAGCTCGAATCCATCGAAACAATCCTAAGGCTCTGCGAGCTGAAGAAAAAGGGCCGTCTTAAGGCAGTCGTGGTCTTGGGCTGCCTGTCTCAGAGGCATGGCGAGGAGTTGAGGAAAGAGCTGGAAGAGGTCGACGCCTTTGTGGGGACGAATAACTACGGCGACCTGGCACGGGTTCTTGAGCCCTTAAAGTTGAAACAAAAAGTTTATGAAGTCAAGGCCAGGCCTCATTATCTGCTCAATGAGGACACGCCGCGGGTTACCTTGACGCCTGAGCATTTCGCTTACGTCAAAATCTCAGAGGGCTGCATCAACGCCTGTTCGTATTGCGTGATCCCCAAGATGAAGGGCCCGCACCGCTCCCGTTCGATTGATTCTATTTTAAACGAAATTAAAAATATCACGTCGCAACGCGCGCTCTCTGAAATCAATTTGATCGGGCAGGACACCGCGGCGTTTGGTTATGACCAGGACCGAACGTTCAGGCTTCCAGAGCTTTTGACCAAAATCGCGGGGCTTGATTTGGTACCGTGGATCCGGGTTCTTTACGCGCATCCGGGGCATGTGAGCGAGGAGCTGATTGACGTGATCGCCGGCCATCCTAAAATATGCAAGTACGTTGATTTTCCCATCGAACACAGTCATGACGACATGCTGAGGCGAATGAACCGCGGGGTGGATCGCGCAAAAATGGAATGGGGGATGGCAACGCTCAGGAAAAAAATCCCCGGCGTCCATATTCGGACCACCGTGATCGTCGGCTTTCCCGGTGAAACCGAAGAAGAATTTCAAGATCTGATGGTGTTCCTTAAAAATAACCGTTTTGAGCGTCTGGGAGCTTTTATGTTTTCGCAGGAGGAAGGCGCCCGAGCCTATGGAATGGCGGACCAAATCCCTCAGGACGTGAAACAGGAGCGTTTTAACGCGGTCATGGCCCAACAGCAGGAAATTTCACAGGAAATCAACGACACCTTCATCGGAAAAACGATTGAAGTGATGGTCGATGAGAAAGCTTCCAAGGAACCCAATTTGTTTTACGGCCGTACCCAAGGGGACGCGCCTGATGTGGACAATCAAGTGATTCTTCATTCCACTGCCGAGCTAAAGGCTGGAGACTTTGTGAATGCCCGTATCACGGATGCGCTCGAGTATGACCTAGTGGGTGACGTGGGGTGAACCTCCCCAACCGGCTGACCTGTTACCGGATTCTTCTAACGGTCGTTTTCATGTTCCTGCTTTTCTCAGACGGCGCCATCTTTAAAGGATTGGCGCTTTTTACGTTTCTTTTGGCTTCTCTCACCGATTACTGGGACGGGAAGATCGCGCGAGAAACGAGTCAAATCACCAATTTTGGAAAATTGATGGACCCCATCGCGGATAAAATACTGACACTCTCCGCTTTTATGGCGTTTGTCCAGATGGGGGTCATTCCCGCGTGGATGGTGCTGGCTATCATCGCCAGAGACCTTCTCATTACGGGCCTGAGGCTTCTGACGCCATCAGCTGGTGATGCTCAGGCGGCGCGTTCCAGCGGCAAACATAAAACGGCCCTTCAGCTAGTCTCTATTCTGGGCGTTCTGATTTTTCTAACGATCAAGGAGACCCCTTACTGGAAGATCGAGTGGACACCAATAGCGCTGGATTTCATCTACTCCGGGATGCTTTTAATCGTCGCGGTCACTGTTTGGAGCGGCGTTTGCTACGTTTTGACAAACCGGGAGTTGTTTAAATGAATGCCTGGATTAAGACAGTGGCCACGTTCTTCTTTATCGGCACTCTACCGGTGGCGCCGGGAACGTGGGGGACAGCCGCGGGGCTTCTCATCGCCTGGGGTCTGACCCCAGCTTTACCCGTTCTTTTAGTGGTGTTCTGTTTAGCCGGGTTTCTTGTTTGCAGGCCCGCGCAATCTGTACTAGGTTCAAGCGATCCTTCGCGATTCGTCATGGATGAAGTCTGCGGGATGATGATGAGCGTCCTATGGCTTCCGAAGGACGCCGTCTTATATCTTGCGGCGTTTGTTTTGTTCCGTGTTTTTGATGTGGTGAAACCCTGGCCCATTTCCCTTATTCAGAAGAGCAAAAATCCCTTAAGTATTATGTGGGATGATTTGGCGGCAGGAGTTCTGGTCAATATTATTCTTCAATTGTTCTTAAAAATTCAATCGTAACTGGTCGAGAGCTGTGTAAGCCGCCCGGCTTTTTATTTCCGTTCTATTCCCAAAAAAGACATTTTTAAAGCAACGCACGCCGCGGTTTGACGCGATGGCGGTATAAACAAGCCCCACGGGTTTCTTGGGGGAGCCGCCGTTTGGTCCTGCGATGCCTGTAACGGCGATCGCGTAGTTGCTTTTATAAAGTGTCCTCGCATTGATCGCCATTTCCTTTGCTACTTGTGCGCTGACGGCTCCATGTTTGGCGAGCAGCGATTCCCGGACACACAGCTCTTTGGTTTTGATCCGGTTAGAGTAAGCGATGATTCCCCCCAAATAGTACTTGGAGCTACCAGAAGTTTCCGTGATCAAGTTTGAGAGAAGCCCTCCCGTGCAGGATTCAGCGACACTTAAGGTTTTTTTTTGTTTTTTAAGAAGTTCTCCGATGACGGAGGATAAGGTTTCCGAGTCCGCGCCGAAGATCTTGTTGCCCAGTCGGCCGCGAATCTTTTTTTCCAGGCCCCGGACCATGCGAGCGGCGGTCTTCCGGCTTTTTGACTTTGCCATGATTTTAAGCTCCACCTCGCCGGGTCTTGCGTAAATGCCGAGGGTGAGGGGCGGCCGCAATTTTAAAAGGTCCGTCACTTTTGACGCCACTTCCGCCTCAACTAGCCCTGCGATTTTTAGAGAACGTAGAATAAAGAATTCTTTTTTGATTCCTGTTTTTTTGAGGAGAAGGGGGAGGGCCTTACTCTCGAAAAGCGGCTCAAGCTCTCTTGGGGGTCCCGGAAGGACTAGGATCCATTTTTTTTGGTGAAGAGCGCGGGTTTCGCAGAGAACGGCGGGCGCTGTCCCATTGATGTTTTGCAATACGGCCGAATCCGGGGGCACAAAGCACTGCCGGGCGATTAACTGCGTCATCCTATATTTTCGAATCTTAAGGCGGTTCAGAATAGCGCTGTAAGTGGGTTTATGGAGCGAGAGTGGTTTTCCCAAAACTTTTGAGAGGGCCTGCATCGTGACATCGTCTTCGGTGGGGCCCAGCCCTCCCGAGGCAATGACAATATCGGAACGTTTCAAGGCGGCTTCAAAACTTTGGACAATCCGGTCCACGTTGTCGCCGACCGTAGCCTGATGAAAAACGTCTATGGCGTTTTCGGCCAACCGTTGTGATAAAAAGCGCGCGTTGGTGTTGAGGATGGAACCCAGGAGAAGTTCCGTTCCAATCGAGATAATCTCAGCTCTCATCCATCGCTCTCCCCATTACGCGTCCATTAGGCTGTTACTCATTAAATTATAAGGTGTTAGGAGAAAATTTGGAAGAAATTTCACGGGCGATAATCAACCCCTAAAAGAAAGTTGAACGAAAAACGGGGGGTCATCCGTCTTGTAAGGTGAAGGCTTTGGGATTTCCAATCTTTTCTTTACACCCTTTTAATGAGAATGTATAATGCTAATTCTCTCGGGGAAAAGCTAATTTTAGAGGCCCCAAAATTTTCTTAAGTCGATGGTGGATTGTAAGTTAAGTCAACCATTAAAAAATAAAAAA